>JBATPJ010000001.1:0-10505 GCA_049291395.1 Saccharimonadales bacterium (SeqCode)
GAGTCCTTACAAAGAATCTAGAGATTCTCTGCAAGGAGTGGATGGCAAGAGCCAACCATTCCTACCTGTTTAACAGCCCATTAACATTTCTACGGTTTACACTTGTTCCGTGTTAGTTGACTGAACCCTAGAGCGCACAACGTGCGCATGCATTTCGCTGATGGCTCCCCAACTGAGCTAATCGCCCAGGTATAACTGACGGTTATTCGGTAACCTATTGATCTATTAAAGCGTATTTAGGGTTACTTGGCTAGCGTAGGCGGGGTAGGGCTAAATTGTTGGATGTATTTATAAGCTCTTTCCCAAGGGAGATGTGCGTATTGCCAGGGTAGACGGTGGTTGTTGGCTTTGCAAAAATCTTCGAGTGCGGTTATGGAGTTTTCGATAACGCAGCGTTCATAGCTCCACTCGGGGAATCTTGTTCGCATGGTATTTTCTGTCTCTTCAAGTAATTCTTTTTCTGTAGTCCAGCCGTTGTGGTCAAAAGCCCATGTGCCGTTCGACGCAAACATATGGTTGCCCGAAAAACCCGTTTCGGGCTTGATAAATATCATAGTGTAGCCTTCGTGTCCGTGTAACTGCACGAAAAGATTGGCTAAGATATGGCAAGCCCCTGCAGCGAAAAATGCCTGATCTTCACGTTGCCACGACGCAAACATATCGCGCCGCTCTTCGGCTGTTCTTTCAAATAGTATCGATGGTTTGTACATAATTTTTGGTCCTCATATCTTGTGCTGTATGGCTAGTCTAGCTATGAGATTATTTTAACACCCTGCCAGTCATATCAAAGAAAATAGAGATCCTTACGATCTCAATTTTCTTTGGTGCAATTTTACAAATCTACTTGAACCTATTTCGAGGAAAATTGCTGAATTGTAGATGGATGTCTAGCGGGTAAGTACATACAATCGCTTTTGCTCTGCGAAAAAAGAAATGCGATCTGAGCTATACAGCAGAGATCGCATTTCGTATCTTAATCATACTAGATCTTCTTATTGAAATCAAGCAATCCATTGCGCTTTGTAATAATCATTACTCTGTTAACTTTCTTGAAATCGTTGAATCGTCGCTCTATCTCAGCAATGCATTTTTGCTGAGGCATTTTAGATCCACGAATGTCAAAAATAATGTTTGGTGACTGCTTGAGAGCAGATCGGAAACTATGCTCAATCGTGTATTTTCCATTGCTTTTGGGACTTTTTATTTCCCACTCTAGGTCAAGTATTTTTATGTCTGGTGTTCTTGCACCTTTGCGCTGGACAGGTGGTAACAATTCAACGTCAAAACCCTGTTCTGTTAGGAACACAACGGATGCATTTTCGTGTGTATGGAGTACTACGCCATTTGGCGTTATTTTGCCCTTTTTCATCAGTATGAGTATAACAGGTTATCTATCAAATCTTGCCGCCCAAAACCCTCCGTGAGATAGATGAAACAGCGTATGAGCAGTGCCAGCATCATCCCGGAGCCGAATAGTTTAGTGGAGCTACACCAGAACTAACCTCCAAATAAAAAGGACCAGCCTTGCTGATCCGTTTCATTTGGTGCGGATGAGAGGACTCGAACCTCCATGTCCTTGCGAACACTAGCACCTGAAGCTAGCGCGTCTACCATTCCGCCACATCCGCTTGATGTGATAACTTATAGTTTACCGTCAATTCCGGACGTTATTGATATTCCCGACGCGCGCGTCTACGATCAATTTGCGTTTCACGCAGCGCCGCATCCGATCAATGTGATAATTTATAGTTTACCGTCGATTCCGGACGTTACTGATATCTCCCCGACGCGCGCGTCTACGATCAATTTGCGTTTCACGAGGAGCGCCACATCCGTCCACCTTTCGGTTTCGGTCAGGTGAACTCGTACTAGAGTATTATACATCCTAAGATTGGCTAGAGAAATATTTTACTGAGAAAAATATTTTGCAAGTGTTGTACGGTCGTGGTCCGATGGGTTGTTATTGACGCAGTTTTCATAAGTAGTGCTATCGACCCAGGTGATTTCTTCGGTATCATTTTTGTCGATCGGGATTACATCTGGTATTGTGCCGGAAGCTACCTCGTAGGTGATACCGATGGTATGGAGATCATCTTTGACGTAGGAAAATGCACGCACGATGCCCCGTATTTCGACATCGAGGTCAAATTCTTCCTTGAATTCGCGGATAAGTGCTTGCTCAGGATCTTCACCAAACTCGACATGGCCGCCAGGGAGGTGATACATTCCCGGAGCTATTTTCTTTGTCAGGGCACGTTTTGCGAGCATCACCCGGCCGTCATGAGCGAGGATTCCCGAGACGATAACATCTTGTTGCATGAGAGTATTTTAACATAGAGCTGTTATACGGTGTCACATTATGGTATAATGCTTAGCAAGAGGAAGCCACATAACGGCTTTATTTTTATGACAGAACCAGACAAAATCCGAAATATTGCCATCATTGCTCACGTCGACCACGGTAAGACGACGCTTGTTGATGGGCTGCTGAAACAGTCCAATACCTTCCGTGACAACCAAGCCGAGATGAGCCAAGAGCTGATCATGGACAGTGGTGACCAGGAGCGCGAGCGCGGAATCACCATCACCGCCAAGCAGACGACTATCTACTGGCAGGACCTCAAGATCAATATCATCGATACGCCAGGACATGCTGATTTTTCTGGTGAAGTCGAGCGAACGCTCAATATGGCTGACGGCGTGCTCCTGATCGTCGACGCCCAGGAAGGCCCAATGCCACAGACCAAATTCGTTCTCGGCAAAGCACTTGAGCTTGGTCTCAAACCGGTCGTCATCATCAACAAGATCGACAAACCAGCTCGTCGCGTCGACGAAGTCGAAGATGAACTAGCTGACCTTTTCTTGGAGCTTGCGACTGACGACAGTCAGCTGCATTATCCGGTCTACTTCGCAATCGGTCGCGAGGGCAAAGCCTGGACGTCGATGCCGGACGATCCTGCAAGCGATGCCGACCTCACACCAGTGCTCGATGCGATCCGTAATGACATCCCAGCGCCACAGGTGAGCGCTGAGGGTGGCTTCCAGTTGCTTGTCACTGCACTTCAGTATGATAATTTCCTGGGCAAATACGCCATCGGTCGCATCCACCGTGGCACGGCACGCAAAGGTATGCCGATCATGCTTATCAAAGCCGACGGTACACAGACTCCGAGCAAGATCGAGAGCGTCTTTGTGAACCGTGGTCTGACTCGCGAAGAAGTGCCCGAAGCCGGTGCTGGCGATATCGTGTCGCTGACTGGTACAAGCAGCGCACACATCGGCGACACTATGGCCGATCGCGACCAGCCTGAGGCTCTGCCGACTATCCAGGTTGAGGCGCCGACTATTAGCATGTACCTGGGGCCAAATACCAGCCCGATGAAAGGCCGCGAAGGTGAATTTACGACCAGCCGCCAGATCGGTGATCGTCTGACGCGTGAGCTCGAGACCAATGTCGCGCTCAAAGTTCGCGACGAAGGCATCGGTTTCGTGATCTCTGGCCGTGGTGAGCTACACCTCAGCGTGTTGATCGAAGCCATGCGCCGCGAAGGCTATGAGTTCGAGGTCGGACGACCAGAAGTCGTCACGATCAGCGAAGATGGTATCACCAAAGAGCCGGTCGAAGACCTGATGGTCGAGATCGCACCAGAATTTGTCGGTGTCATCAGCCAAGAACTTGGTTTGCGCCGCGCCGAACTTGTCAAACAGGAGCAGACTAGCAGTGGTGCTGCGCGGATGGAATACATCATCACGACGCGGGCACTGATCGGACTGCGCAACTCACTTCTGACCGCCACCAAAGGCACCGTGATCCTACATAGTTTGCCACGCGGTTATCAGCCGATCGGCCAGAAACTAGCCCGGACACGGAGTGGCGCACTGATCGCCTTCGAAGCGGGTACGACGACGCCATATGCTCTCGAAAACGCCGAAAGCCGTGGTGAGCTCTTCGTCGGTCCTGGTATCGAAGTCTACGCAGGTATGATCGTCGGCCTCTACAACCGACCCGATGATCTCGAGATCAACGTCTGTAAGGCTAAGCATCTGACCAACATGCGCAGCAAATCGTCTGACGGTACTGTCCAGCTGACGCCATTTACCGACCTCAGCCTCGAGCAATGTATCGACTTCATCGAAGACGACGAGCTTCTGGAAGTCACACCGAAAAGCCTCCGCCTCCGCAAACGCTACCTCGATAGCAACGAACGCAAACGCAACAGCAAATAGATGTAATATTAAAAATAGCCCCATGCAGGGCTATTTTTAATACCTTTTAAGTTTGTGCTATTTGATAAGCGTTTCTTTGACACGGCGTGACTGGAAGAAATAGAGCGTCAGGAGTCCGGTCAGGATGACGCCGACGAGGATGTTCGTGATGAGTTTTCCCGTGTCTTCAGTAGAATTCATGACGGTAGAAATGATACCGTTGAGCATCGAGAGTCCGAGTGTCGCGACAGAGGCGATCTTGCCGAGCTTTTTCTGCATGATGATCAGCACGGCGCTACCGATATAGCCCACAGCAAGGATCGGTGAGAAGATGACGTCGAGAACTGTTCGTGTAGTGCTTTGGTCACTGGCGCCAAAGGTCTGTCCGATCATACCGAGTCCTGCGAGGACAAATACGATGACCCAAAATAGTAGCCATCCGCCTACACCATGAAGTGACTTCTGAGTAACGACATATTGGACTGGCTGTCCGGCCTGTGGGGCTACTTGTGGCTCGAATTGTGGCTGTGGTTGCGGAGCTGGTGCTACCGGTGGGGTTTGTGGTACTTGTTCGGGTGCGTCTGCCATATAGTTCCTTGATTAGTTGTTATCTCACAGTGTAGCGCAACCTGAGAACAATTGTCTAGGTGAAATGAATACGTTTATTCGCTCGGGATAGTCTGGTTAGGACATTCGGCAAGGACTTTTGCTATTGCATCGTACTCAGCATGTGTTACCCAGAGGTGGTATTTGAGCTTGACGGCGATTTGGCGGGCAACGTAGGGGCAACGATATGATTTGTTGGCTGGGAGCCAGGTGGCGGCGTCACCATCACCTTTTTGTTGGTTGGCATCGCCTTGGACGGCGAGGAGATCGAGAGGGTCATTGGCGAGAGCATAGCGATCAGTGGGTGTGAGCAACTGTGCGCCTTTTTGCCAGGCGTCACTGAGCGCGACGACATGATCGATCTGGATATCATCACTCGTGTCGGGTCCGCGGAGGAATAGAATCGTCGATGCCGTATACGGGTCGATCAGCTGGCCACTCTCGACTTTACAGGTATGCGGCACAAATGTGATCTCCGTCAGGTCGCGAGTCAGGATGTAGTTGCGTACGTCACAGTTGCTGACCGTACCCCAGCCATCACTGAAGGCGGCGCGAGTGTATCCGGTCTTGGGCGCGCGGCCTTTGATCTCGAGCTTCGTGAGGGCGATCGCGGCGGGTGAATTGTTGATCGGTGACTGCACACCCGCGACGACGGGCGATTGCTCATAGTGCAGCTGCTGCGCCTGGAATATCCCGATCGCGATGACGACCAGGACGATGATAATTTTGCCGATACGGAAATATGAATTGAGGCGTCTCATGTCGCTACCATTGCATCAAATCTCGGCTGATTTGTAAAAACTTTATGGTACAAATCAACACTCGTGACGATCCAGGAGGAGCGCATCATACATACTGACGATTGTGGGATCGGGATTTTCCTGCGGTCCTCGGCCGAGTTGCATGGGTATTCTCGTCCGGTAGCCTTGCCACTGGCCGTCGTGCCACATGGTGAGTCCGGGAAGCGATGCGATGAGCTGTGCGGCTGCGGTGTGTTCGGGTAGTGCAAATACCGCGGCGGCGCGCTGCTCATCGTGGTTTTCGATGAAGTGAACGCCGTGCTCGATCATGCCAGGATGCGTATCGAGGTAGTGATGTGTCGACGAACCCTCAACCAAGAGATCATAGAGTGTCTTGTCATAGCAGTAGTCAAAGCCTTGCTCGACAAGGGCAGATTCGCGGTGCCAATATGCTTCAGCCATGAAGATAAAATCCGGGAATTGCTGACGGACCGCTGCGATAACATCAGACCAGTAGTCGGTCGGTGGAACGTCATTTCTCTGCCAAGACTCCGAGACGATATCATTCATCATGAGCATCGCCATGTCGCAGCGGACACCGTCACATAACTGTGCGATGCTACGCAGCGTATCGATGGATGCCTGACGATATCCAGCCGAGTAGGCATCGACCTGTGCAGTATCTTGCCAGGCTGGGTAGTTGGGGTCGCGGCCGTTGGCGATGACGTGTTCGTCGCATAGAGCATATGACTCTGGGTGCGCGGCAAGATCAGCTGGTGATCCGTGTATATAGTAGTCGGGGTGCATTTGTATCCATGGGTGATCAAGTGCAGTATGATTTGGCACAAAATCGAGAATTAGTTGCAAGCCGTGACGCTTGAGTTGTTTGCGGAAAGCGATGAGTGCTGCATCGCCACCGAACCTGGCATCGACATGATAGTCGCGTATCGAATACGCTGAGCCGATGAGATCATCGTCGGTCATATCTGGTAGTACGCCGCGCATCTCGGTCATGAGCTGTTCGTCGGCGCGTGCGATCTCGATCGCTCGAGGGCTACGTTGCCAGACACCCATCAGCCAGATAGCATCGATACCGCGGGCAGTCAGGTAGTCGAGCGCCTCGTCGGGCACCCCGGCCAGAGTTAATTGTCGTCCGGCATCGCGACTGAGCCTCGCCAAGTAGACGGCAGTATTGATCTCGTAGAGCTGTGTTGGTTTTGACATAACTATCATCATTGTAACGCAAAATCACCCGGTAGCATAAAGCGCTTATGATACCATGGATATGATATGAAGACATGGTCCGACGTCAACGCACTATACCAGATCTATCCGCGTAGTTTTATGGACGCGAATGGTGATGGGATTGGCGATCTCAAAGGAATTATATCGAAGCTCGACTACCTCAAAGGTGGTAAGGATTCACTGGGTGTCGATGCGGTCTGGATCTCGCCGTTTTATCCGAGTCCGATGACTGATTTTGGCTATGACGTGACAGATCACTGTGCGATCGATCCGATATTTGGTGATATGGAGGACTTTAAGGCTCTGGTGAGTGGTATGCATGAACGTGATATCAAGATCATGCTTGATTTTGTGCTCAATCATACCAGTGATCAGCACCCATGGTTTGTCGACGCACTGACGGGCAAGCACAGTGACAAGCGCGACTACTATGTCTGGCGTGACCCCAAGCCAGGTGGTGGTCCGCCAAACAACTGGGTGAGTAATTTTAACGGTTCATCCTGGAAATTTGATGAGGTGAGTGGTCAGTATTATCTCCATACTTTCTTGGAGTCACAGCCTGATCTCAACTGGGATAATCCTGCCGTGCGCCAGGAAATGCAAATGATCTTGCGCCACTGGCTCGATCTCGGTGTCGATGGATTTCGCTTCGATGCTATCTGGCCGATATCGAAAGACCTGGACTTCCGCGACAACCCGATCAACCCAGACTATGAGGGCGACCCGAGTGATCTATGGTACTACATCCGCAAGTACAATACCTGCGGGCCGCACATGTTTGACTATCTGCGCGAGATGACCGATGTCGTTGCGAGCTATCCGGACAAGAGGGTCGTGTTTGAGTACTATCCTGATCACGAGCGTGGCTCGCTCGCCGAACAGTACCGAGAGTTTTATGATATCAATCCCGAGATCGGTGCGCCGTTTAACTTTGGTGGATTTTATGCCTCCTGGGGTGCAGACAGCTTCCGAGAATTCGTGACAGAGTTTCAAGGCATGTTGCGGCCCCAAGATGTTCCGATGTACTGCTTTGGCAACCATGATCAGATGCGTCTTGCGACGCGATTTGGCTGGTCGCAGGCGCGACTCATCGCAATGCTACAGCTGATGCTGCCCGGATTGCCGACGGTGTATTATGGCGATGAGATCGGCATGCAAAACGGTGAGATTCCACCGAGTCGTATCCTCGATCCACCGGGTCGTAATCCGACTGGTGGTCGTGATCCGGAGCGGACGCCGATGCAGTGGAGTGGCGCGAGCCATGCGGGGTTCAGCAAGCACGAGCCGTGGCTGCCGGTCGCCAAATCATTCCGAGGGTACAACGTCGCCGACGAGACGGATGATGCTGGCTCGTATTTATCGCTCTACCGGATATTACTGCACCTCCGGTCGACTGATTTGACCTTGGTTCACGGTAGCTACGCCACTATCGATAGTCATCCCGATGTCTTCGCCTTTGAGCGCAAGAGCAAAGACTCGACCTATATCGTGGCGCTTAATTTTTCGGATAGTATCCGTCGCGTCTTCATGTCATATAGTGGTGAGATAATCTGCGGGACATATCCTGATGATCTACCGACGCGTGCACCAAGTGGCGAGGTGGATCTGCGACCGTTTGAGGGCATCGTCGTCAAGTTGTAACGTCGTCTGGCAAAAAGCCTTTGGGGTGTTTGAAGCCAGCTTCCCATTTCGTACCTTTGCTGTAGCCGAGGTCTTTCATGAGCTTGGTCGGGGCGTTGCGCAGATGGAGTGGCACCGGCGAGTCGGGATAGCGCGCGGCACGTTGTCTGGCGTCCGTCATCAGGTCAGCGATCTCGCGGGATTTGGCCGAGCGGGCCAGGGCGACGGCGCAGTGATAGAGATTGTAATTTGCTTCGGGTAGTCCTATGCGTTCGACAGCTTGAAACGTCGCGACTGCTAGCGCTAGCGCACCGTTGCCAGCTAGCCCGATATCTTCGCTGGCAAATATTACCATGCGACGAGCGATAAATTTTGGATCTTCGCCGGCTTCGATCATACGGCTCAAGTAGTAGAGTGTAGCCGTGACGTCGCCACCGCGCAAACTTTTGATAAATGCACTGACGACGTCATAATGCATGTCGCCTTTTTTGTCGTAGCCTGGGATTTTCTTTTGGGCGGCCATCGTGACGGTTGCGGGCGTGACTTTGGGTGCGAGGGACAGCGCGACTTCGAGATTGCCGAGCGCCAGGCGGGCATCGCCGCCGGATAGTTCGGCCAGTAGATCGATGGCTGCAGCACTGACGCGTTTCGTCGCTTTTTCACTTCGGATGGCTTTTTTCAAGATAGTGATGACGTCTGGTTTGCTGAGCGGCTCGAGTACCAGGACACGCGAACGACTCAGTAGTGGCGAGATGATCTCGAAGCTGGGATTTTCGGTTGTCGCCCCGATCAGGGTGATCAGGCCCGACTCGACATGGGGCAAGAACGCATCTTGCTGAGCTTTGTTAAATCTATGAATCTCATCGACGAAAAGTATCGTGCGTAGTTTGAGATTCCAGTTTTGCTTGGCGTGCTCGACGACGACCATGACGTCTTTTTTGCCGGCAGTGACGGCGCTGAGTTCGACAAATTCTGCCTGGAGCTCGTGCGCGAGGATACGGGCCAATGTCGTCTTGCCAGTACCAGGTGGGCCCCAGAGGATCAGGCTCGTCGGCTGACCAGTCTCGACGATTCGCCGCAGTAGCCCATCATCGCCCACGATGTGCGTCTGTCCGACGACATCATCGAGTGTTTGCGGTCGCATTGCCTCAGCCAAAGGGACTCTACTCATACCTATAGTATACTTGAGATATGACGAAGCTATCGATACTACTCCTGTATGGCGGCGAATCTCCCGAGCATGACGTATCGATGATGAGCGCTCGCAATATCTACGCGGCGATCGATGGCGACAAATACGATGTGACACTTTGCTATATTGACCAAGTCGGCAAATGGTGGCTGACGCCGACTGTCAATGGTGACCACCAAAACTCTGCGCAGCTCGTACCGGTCATGGGGCAGCAGCAGTTCGTTACGATCCCGGGCGGACGGACGATTCATCCTGATGTTTTGTGGCCAGCGCTTCACGGCAATCGCGGCGAAGACGGGACGATCCAGGGGCTTGCCGAGCTCATGCATCTGCCGATCATCGGCTGTGACTTTGTGGCGAGTGCGGTGTGCTGGGACAAGGTCATCACAAAGCAAGTCTTGGAGAGTTCTGGCATACAGACTTCGCCGTATCTTCTCAGTTTTCGAGGACAGGCTGCGATCTCGTTTGATGACGTGGCTGCAAGATTCTCAGCACCGTTTTTTGTGAAGCCAGCTAGAGCTGGTAGCTCGATCGGCGTCAGCAAAGTCCATGACGAGGCGGAGTATCACGAGGCGCTGGCGGAAGCATTTCGTTACAGTGGGACCATCCTTATCGAAAAGGCGATCGAAGGCCGCGAGCTCGAAGTCGCAGTACTCGGTAATCCTCCGGATCATAGAGCAAGCGGTGTCGGAGAGATCAAGCCAGGTGAAGAATTTTATAGCTATGAAGACAAATACAATGCTGCCAGCAGTGCCGAAGTCATACCGCACGCTGAGATCAGTGATGAGCTGCGCGAGACTATCCGGTCAGTGGCGCTGAAAGCCTATCAGTTGCTTGGCTGTCGCGGACTTGCTCGCGTCGACTTCTTGCTATCGTCGAGCAACGAACTCTATATC
>JBATPJ010000002.1:0-31777 GCA_049291395.1 Saccharimonadales bacterium (SeqCode)
ACTATCTCCGTGACAACATGGTCAATGAGACTGATCTGCTACGCCAGCGCGAGCTCAACTTCGCTATCGTCGATGAGGTGGACTCTATCTTGATCGATGAAGCGCGTACGCCGCTCATCATCTCCGCACCAGCTGCCGAGAACCCTGAGCAGTACATCCGTTTTAGCAAAGTCGCCGCAAGTCTCAAGCCGGACCATTATATCCTCGATGAAAAACGTCGCTCGGTGAGTCTGACTGACGAAGGTGTCGAAAAAGTCCAGAAACTACTCGGTGTCAAAAACCTCTACAGCCCTGATCACGTCCGTAGTGTCTACCATATGGACCAAGCTCTGCGCGCCCAGGCGTTGTTTCGCCGTGACAAAGATTATGTCGTGACGACCGACGGTGAAGTGATCATTGTCGATGAATTTACCGGACGACTTATGCATGGCCGCCGCTACAACGAAGGCTTGCACCAGGCGATCGAGGCCAAAGAATCAGTCCAGGTCCGCGAAGAGAGCCAGACGCTCGCGACCATCTCGTTCCAGAACTATTTCCGCCTCTATGAAAAACTGAGCGGTATGACTGGTACGGCATTTACCGAAGCGGAAGAATTCCAGCAGATTTACGGCCTGGATGTCATCCAGATCCCCCCAAACCGTCCGCTGGCTCGTAAAGACCATGTCGACAAGATCTTCAAGAGCGAAGCAGGCAAGATCAAAGCGCTCGTCGCCGATGTCAAAGAGCTGCAAAAACAAGGCCGACCAGTCCTGATCGGTAGCGCCAGTATCGCCAAAAACGAGCTGATCAGCAAAGCGCTGACCAAAGCGAGTATCAAACACGAACTTCTAAACGCCAAAAACAACGAGCGTGAAGCAGCGATCGTGGCCGAGGCCGGTAAGCCAGGTGCGGTGACGCTCGCGACCAACATCGCCGGTCGTGGTACCGACATCGTGCTCGGCGAGGGTGTCAAAGAAGCCGGTGGTCTGGCCGTGCTTGGCTCGGAGCGACACGAAGCCCGTCGTATCGACAACCAGCTGCGTGGTCGTGGTGGTCGTCAGGGTGACCCAGGTTCGACGCAGTTTTACGTCAGTACCGAAGACGACCTGATGCGCATCTTCCAGGGTGAGCGCATCGCGTCATTGATGGACCGACTTGGTGTCGAAGAGGACATGCCGATCGAAAACCGCGCCGTCAGCAAGACGCTCGAGTCCGCTCAGAAACGTGTCGAAGGCTACAACTACGATACGCGCAAAAACGTCGTCCAGTATGACAATGTCATCAACCGTCATCGCAAAGTTGTCTACAAGATTCGCCGTCAGATCCTCGAGGGTGCCGACATCCGCGATGAGATCAGCCGATTACTGCTCGACAAAGTCCACGATCTGACGCTGTTACCGGCTAAGAACAATCCGAAATTTGTCGAAGAATTCGAGACGATCATCCCGGTGAAGACCGGCGAGATCGAGAAGATCGGCGCTGAGAAAAAAGACCGACCTCGCGCGAAGATGGCGCAGGACGCGGTCGAAAAATTCTACAAAAAACGCGAAAAAGACTTCGGTGAAGAGCTGATGCGTGGCCTGGAGCGTGATGTCTACCTGCAGGTGCTCGATGTCCTCTGGATGCAGCATCTCGAGAACATGCAGCATTTGCGCGAAGGTATCCACTGGCGTAGTGTCGGTCAGCGCGATCCGCTGGTCGAGTATCGTAGCGAGTCACAAAAGATGTTTGAAAGCTTGCAGCGCACGCTACGCGACGAAGTACTGCGTACTATCTTCCACGTTCGCAAAGAAGAGTTGCGTCCTGCCAAGCTCGAAGACGATGTCTACGAGTCAGAGCTGACCAAAGCCGCTTCAAGTGCGATCGAGCAGGGCGTCAACGAGCTTGGCGATGCATCGACGCATATTCATGACGAAGATTTCAAGATCAAAAAAGCCGCCGAACAAAAGCTCAAAAGCGACAAGAAAAAGACTGCCAAAAAGAAGCGCAAAGCGACTCGCGCCTCTAGGAAACGTAAGTGATACAGCCGGTATGAAACATACCGTTACCGAAATTCAACTAAAGAACGGGGCTCGCGGTTTGCTGATCCATGTGCCAGGCGCACAGGTGATGAGTAGTCGCATCCAGTTTCGTGCTGGCACGCGCTACGTCCGCGACAAATCGATCGAGGAGACAGCGCACATCATGGAGCACATGGCGTTTGGTGCCAATGCTCGCTTCAAAGACGCCGCAGAATTTGACGCCGAATTTACGAAAAATGGCGCGTATTTCAACGCCACGACGGCTGACTACAGCATGGTCTATATGACTGATTGTGCTGATTTTGAATGGGATCGCATCTTGGAGTTACAGCAGCTCAGTATCACCAAGCCGCGCTTTATCGACGAAGAGCTCAAGAGTGAAGCCGGCAATGTCCGCAACGAGCTCAATGGCTATCTGAACAATCACATGTGGGTGCTCTGGTCGAAGATGGCGCAGGTGCTGGGCGAAGACGTCCTAACCTGGCAAGAGCGCGTCAAGACGATCGGCAATGTCACCGTCGCCGATATCCGCGAGCATTATCGTCGCACTCATACGCTTGCCAATATGCGCTTTGTCATCGCGGGCAATATCGTCGGCCGCGAATCACAGATCACTTCGATGCTGGAGAGCTGGGATTTGCCAGAAGGCGAGCGACAGAGCGTGCCAGTCGATGAGCTGCACCGCGCCGATCCACTGGTGATCAAGCGCAAAGAAGCCACGACATTTACCTTTGGCCTCAGCATGGTAGTACCACGGCGACTGAGCGATGCCGAAGTTGACGCTATGCAATTTGCTGATCATATCCTAAACGGCACATTTCGTTCACGTATCTTCGGTGGCGCCCGCAAAAAAGGCCTGGCCTATGGCATCTGGAGTAGTACGAGCGCCAACGAGCATAACAGCACGTGGGACTTCGGTACCGAACTCGAAGCTGCCAATGCGCCAGAACTGTTTGAGCTGATCACCCGTGAGCTACGCGCGGTCATAAACGGCGAGATTACCGACGAGGAGGTCGAAGCCGCGCGACAGTACGCCCTCGGCCGTCACCAGATGGGCGCGCAGACGGCTGGTCAAATCAACCGCTGGTACGCCGATCGCTATTTCTTCGACGGCTTCATCAGCGACTATGACCAGCAACCATCGAGTATCCAGGCTGTCACGCGTGAGCGCATCGTCGAAACCGCCCGTGAGTTCATCAACGCCGACTGTTGGCTCCTCGGCGGTATCGGCAATGTCGACAAGGCATTTGTCGACGAGCTGCACACCAGACTCGCGCCGTTGTTTGAGAAATAGAGAAGGCATTGCATATTCCATACTCCGTACTGCATACTTATAGACAATGAAAGTTGCAATTGCTGGCTACGGGGTCGAGGGTGAGTCGAACTACCGTTACTGGACGGAGCTCGGCCACGATGTCACCATCGTCGATGAGGCTGAGAAGCCGGCGAGGCCAATCCCAAAGGACGCGACAACTATCCTGGGACCCCGAAAGTTTCGCGAGCTGCAGGATTTTGATCTCGTCGTGCGAACGGCGGGGTTGCCGCCACATTTTATCGTAACTGAGGGCCAGGTGTGGTCGAGTACCAATGAATTTTTTAAGCAGTGTCCAGCACCGATCATTGGCGTCACCGGTACGAAAGGCAAGGGGACAACGAGCAGCCTTATCGCGAGTATCCTGCGCGCGGCCGGTCACACGGTACATCTGGTCGGCAATATCGGCCAGCCGCCACTCGATGTGCTAGCGGACATCACGCCTGACGATATCGTGGTCTTTGAGTTGAGTAGTTTTCAGCTCTGGGATCTGGAGCGCAGTCCGCATGTTGCGGTGGTGCTGATGATTGAGCCAGATCACCTCAATGTGCACGCTGATTTCAAAGATTATATTCGCGCCAAGAGCAACATTCGCCGCTATCAGACGGCCGATGATGTCTGTTTCTACCACCCGACCAATCCCAATAGTGCCAAAATTGCGACCAGCTCCGTGCTCGGCGACCATATCCGCTACGGCGTGCGCGAATCTAGTGGCGTATACATCGAAGACGGTATGTTCTGCGTCGATGGTGAGACAATTTGCGCGACGAGCGAGCTGAGATTACCCGGAGCGCACAATCTCGAAAACGCCTGCGCGGCGATCTCGACTGCTCGTGTCTTTACACTGGATAATCACGCTATCGCGAAAGGATTACGTGCGTTCGAAGGACTTCCGCACCGCCTCAAATTCGTCCGCGAGGTCAGTGGGGTGAAGTATTATGATGATAGCATTGCTACAACACCCGGATCGGCTATTGCCGCCATCCGATCATTTGACGCACCGACGACGATCATCCTCGGCGGCTCTCAGAAAGGCTCGATATACGGTACTATCGTACAGGAATGCAAGTCGCATGATGTGCAGGTTGTCGCGATCGGAGAAACCGGTGCGGGTATCGCCGATTTGTGCCGTGAGATGGGTGTCGAAGTCGTCGAGCCAGGGGGCGGGATGACGCAGATCGTCGACGCATGCCATCGCGTCGCGAAGCCTGGCTCTGTCGTGATACTTAGTCCAGCAAGTGCTAGCTTCGATATGTTCAAAAGTTACGCTGATCGCGGTGATCAGTTTATGGCGGCCGTTACGCAACTAACTGACTGACACGTCGTGCGATCGCATCAGTCGGCTCGATGATGACTGCTCGGCCGTTTGTGATCGTTTCGACCAACGTTTGTATCCAGTGATAGTGCGTGCACGCCAGCACGATGACATCAGCTCCATCTGCGATAACTGATTCGATAGTCGTGCGGATGGTCTGCTCGTTGACGTCGTTATTTTCGATCATCATTGCCCACGTCGAACAATCCGGCTCACAGACGGTGAACCCAGTCGCATAGGTCGATTTGAGTGCAGCGTACCGTGGGCTGTGTAGTGTCGCTGGCGTTGCGCACACCGCGATGATGTTTGATTGTGTCAGCGATGCCGCCGTCTTGATCATCGGCTCGAGACCGATAAACTTTTCGGCAGGGTAACGCGATCGTAGTGTCGGCAGTGCCAGTGCAGTCGCGGTATTGCAAGCGATGATGATGACGTCACAGCCTGTCGAGAGTAGCGGCCGAATCGCAGCATCGGTCAGATGTATGATTTGCTCGGGAGTTTTCGAACCATACGGAAGATTGGCGCGATCACTAACTGTGACGATAGTCGCTTGTGGAAAATGCCGCTTCAGATCACGAGCGACTGCTTCGCCACCGATCCCGCTATCGAATATGCCGATTTTCATAGATCAATTATCTCACAAAATGGAAGCGAGCGCCGCCAACCCCCACGGAGGGAGGGGTTGGCAGGCGCTCGTGGCGCTTCCGTTTCTGCTTGGCCTTGGCGGCCGATCCTACTCTGTCTTGTTGGCTGCCTCGGTCGACATCTTGTAGATGACGAGCGGCCAGATGGGGGCGAAGGCAACTTGCAGGATCGCCGCGAAGGCTTTCACTACGCCGTTGCTCTCGGTGTGTCCGCGACCGCGGTCACGCTTGTCAAACATGCAGGCGGCGGCGTTCCGCAACATGACCCCAACTCCTTTCAGATAGATGTGCGGCAAGAGGCCGAACAACAACGCCCGCTTCGGGGAGGCCTGTGCCCACAGGGGGTAGGTCTCGATGTCGAGCGGGTTGACTTTGTGGCTGTTCATGCGCGTATCCTTTCGGTTTCGATTGGCGCACTATGCTCGACGCTTAGAAACGGAGAGCTGCATAGTCATCTCGATGACATGGCCACACAGCTCTCCAATTCAGATGTTAAGGTATATCTATATTATATCACATACTACCATATATTGTCAACTATTCATTCTCATATCCTTACCTCATACCGTCGACTACTGATATACTTAACTCTATGCAACCGATCACCAAACGAGCCATGGAGCTCAAAGATATCATCGCGCAGGCCTATGCGCAGCTCAATATTGCCGCCAAAGCCGAGGAGCTAGCCCATATCGACGAGCAGCTGGCCGAGAGTGATGTCTGGAGCAATCTCGAGCGAGCGCAGATGCTGAGCAAGCAGTCGGCTGGCCTACGGGCGCAGATCGAGCCATGGCAGACCTTGCGGGCGCAGAGCACCGACATACTTGAGCTGATGGAGATCGGTGACGAGTCGATGGTCAGGGAATTTACCGAGCAGCTTGATGCCATGGATGCGGAGCTTGCCCGGCTCAAAAAAGATTTGCTTTTTCGCGGCGAATACGATGATCACAATGCGATCGTGAAACTCAGCGCCGGCGTCGGCGGCACGGACGCTCAGGACTGGTGCGAGATGCTGGAGCGCATGTATCTCAGATGGGGCGAAAAAGCTGGCATGAAGATCGAACTGATCGAGCGCAGCACCGGTGAAGAAGCCGGTATCAAATCCGCGACGTATAGTTTCTCTGGTCCTTATGCTTACGGCAAATTACAGTCCGAGCATGGTGTCCATCGCCTGGTGCGACTCAGCCCGTTCAACGCCGACAATCTGCGCCAGACCAGCTTTGCACTGGTCGAGATCATGCCGGAGATCGATGCGCCCGACGAAGTCGCGATCGATGACAAAGATCTCAAAATCGACGTCTACCGCGCTGGCGGCCACGGTGGGCAATCGGTCAACACCACCGATAGCGCGGTACGCGTGACGCACCTGCCGACCGGCATCGTCGTCGCCATCCAAAACGAACGCTCTCAGTTACAAAACAAAGAAACCGCCATGAAGATCCTCCGCGGCAAACTCGCCCAGATGCTTGCCGATCAGCACTCTGACACACTGTCCGACCTCCAGGCTGGTGAATCCGCCAGCTGGGGCGCTCAGATCCGCAACTATGTGCTGCATCCATACACCATGGTCAAAGACCAGCGAACCCGCCACGAGGACCGCGACGCCGCTGGCGTGCTCGACGGCAAGCTCGATGAGTTTATCGACGCGTATCTAGAATCCATCTCCCGGTAGGTAGTCCCTTTGAAAGTGCTCAGCTTACCGTCAGGACTTCTGGTATAATAGACATAGTAATGATCCTACTCGACCGTGTATCAAAAGCCTATGGTAAGGACGGGGAACCGGCGCTCAGCCGGATTAGTTTACATATCGAGCCCAATGAATTTGTCATCCTTGTCGGTACGAGTGGAGCGGGCAAGAGTACGCTCCTGAAACTCCTGACGCGCGAAGAGAAGCCGACCAGTGGCAAGATTGTCGTCGGTGGTATCGACTATGACACGCTCAAGGACAAACACGTGCCGCTGCTGCGCCGCAAGATCGGTGTGGTGTTTCAGGATTTTAAGCTGCTTCCTCAGCGTACTGTCTTCGAAAATATCGCCTTTGCGCTCGAGATCGCCGGCATGACCAATCGCGAGATCAAGACCACCGTGCCAAAAGTCATCGAACTGGTGGGACTCAAAGGCAAAGAGAGTAATTATCCCCGTGAGTTATCTGGTGGTGAGCGCCAGCGTGTTGCTATCGCGCGTGCTGTCGTGCGCCAGCCCAAGATATTGATTGCTGATGAGCCGACGGGCAACCTCGACCCGAAGCACTCCTGGGATATCGTGCGCCTTCTCGAGAAGATCAACCGCTATGGTACGACCGTGCTGCTGACGACACACAATGTCGAGATCGTGAACAAGCTGAAACGCCGCGTGATCACGCTGGATCACGGGAAGATTAGCTCTGATCAAGCCACAGGAAGTTACAAACAATGATTCAGGCCGCCGTATCACAGCGGATTGCTGCGTTGCAGCCTGCAATGCTCGTTCGCCGTATTTCTCGATACGGCTCGCTGCGCGTTTCGGCTGCGCCTTGCACTCCATCTGCGATACGCACCCTGAAGAATTACGGTGAGGAATACCATGTCTAACTCGACCAAAGAAGCTCGCACCAAGATCCGTGAGACCAAAGCCGCTCGGCGGCGCTATCTGACGTGGCTGCGCATGATGCGTTATGGGGTCAACAACTTTACGCGCAATGCGTGGCTGACGACAGCGGCGACAGCGGTCATGACGATCACGCTTCTCGTCGTCTTCACGACGGTCATGGCGCGGACGATGCTGAGCGACACGGTGACAAATCTGCGCGAAGATATCAAACTATCGATATTCCTCAAGAGCGATATTAAGCCAGCTGACGTGGTCTACCTTAAAGACAAGCTGAAATCAGATCCAAACGTCAAGACGGTGACATTTGTCTCGACCGAAGAAGGCCGCAAGATTTACCTGGCGCAAAACGTCGACCCGACCGACAAAGAACAGCTCGAGACGCTGTCCGAGATCTCGATCCCGGCCAAATTTGACATCACCGTCAAAGACCCGGACGTGGTCGATAGTATCGAAGGCCTCATGAAGAGTGACCAGACATTTCGTAGCAACCTCTTCGATGAATCCCGCAAGCTTGATGGTGACAATCGCTCGGCTATCAAGACAATTAGCGGCTGGGCAACGACTGCTGATCGGATAGGGTTGGTTGCGACGGTGATCTTCGTGGCGATCTCGACGTTGATCGTCTTCAACACGATCCGTATGGCGATCTTCAACCGTCGTGATGAGATCGAGATGATGAAGCTGATCGGCGCCGACAAGGGCTTTATCCGCGGTCCGTTTGTCGTCGAGGCGGTGATGTATGGGTTTATCGCTGCGCTGATCTCGACAGGTATCGGATATTTTGCGCTCGTGACCTTCCGCGGTCAGATCGCAGGATGGGGGATCGCGATCAACGATCTCGCTGACAATATGCTCCTTTTCTTGCCGGTCGTTGTTGCGGCGATGATACTCCTCGGAGCGCTCATCGGCATCGTCTCAGCCCGACTCGCCGTCAGACGTTATTTAAAAGTCTAGCTCAATAAAGCTATTGACGAAGGTGCTCATGCTATGGTACGATATAGAAAACCAATGAAACAAAAACCCACCACCCGCCGTTTTCGTTCGTTGACTGCCCGCACCGTTCTGGTTGCGTCGGCAGCCTATCTCGTGCTTGCATCGCCATTGTCGGTGTTTGCTGATCGTTTCGACGATGCGATCAACGGTATCGAGGGGCAGATCTCGTCGTATGAGCAGCAAGCGGCAGAACTTCGCGCGCGTGGGGATACGCTGCAAAACACACTTGACGCTATGACAGCGGAGAAGAATGCACTCCAGGCGCAGATCGACCTCAACCAAGCCAAATTTGACAAGCTGACGGCAGATATTACCGCCAACGAAGAGAAGCTCGATCGTCAGAAACGAACGCTCAACAAGACCGTCGCGCAGATCTATGCCAACAGTGACACGCCAGCAATTGTTGTCCTCGCTAGTGCCCGCAATGTCGGTGAATACGTCAGTGCCCAGGATGTGCGTAACTCCGTGCGCGACCAGATGAAAAGCGCCATGGATCAGGTGAAGAAGCTCAAAGCCGAGCTCGTCACGCAAAAGACTGAGGTCGAACAAGTCCTCAACGATCAGAATCAGCAGAAACAAGTCCTAGCAGCCAAAGAAGCCGAGCAGTCCAAGCTCGTCGCTGATACGCGCGGCGAAGAAGCCGCCTACCAGAACCTCATCGCTACGAAAAACAGCGAGATCAGTAGTCTTCGCGACCAACAAGCTGCTGCCAACCTTGCTGCTGCAACCACCTATGACGTCAGCGGCCTCGTCGCTGGTGCCGGCTGTGGTGGCTATCCTGCGCTCTGGTGTAACGCCGCCCAAGACACACTGGTCGACAAATGGGGCATGTACAACCGTGAGTGCGTGAGCTACACCGCCTGGAAAGTTGCCGCTTCTGGCCGCTATATGCCGTACTGGGGCGGGCGGGGCAATGCCAATGAATGGCCATCGAGTGCTGCTGCTGACAATATCCCGACCGGCTCAGAGCCACGTGTCGGCTCCGTCGCGATCATGTATGTCGGCTGGTATGGTCACGCCATGTATGTCGAGCGGCTAAACAGCAACGGTACGATTCACGTCAGCCAGTTCAACTGGGGCATCCGCGGTGAATACACCGAGATGGACGTCAACCCATCCGGTCTGACCTTTATCTACTTCTAGTTAGACAAATCTGAGAAAGATCTCGGTATCGCTACCGGGATCTTTTTGGTAAAATAACAGTAACGCTTAGGAGGAAAAGTTGGATACACCCCATACCCACATGCCGCATCATGGCAAACCGTCTGTGACTGGTACGCACCTCGCTGTGCTGCTGATCGCTGTTGTCGTCGCATTTATCGCCGGTACACGGTCTGACCTGATCATATCGACCGTGATGGGCAAAAAGGTAGCTATAGAACAGCTAGACCTCACGACGGTGCAGTCACTCTACAAAGAACTCGCCGCAAATTATGATGGCAAACTTGATCCGCAGAAACTCATCGACGGTGCGAAGCACGGCATGGTTGACTCGGTCGGCGATCCGTATACTGTGTATTTCACCGCGGATGAAACCAAGCAATTTCTGAGTGATCTCGATGGGACATTTGAGGGTATCGGAGCGGAGCTCGGCAAAAAAGACGGTTCTCTGGCTGTCATCAGCATCATCGACAATAGTCCTGCGCAAAAAGCCGGTGTCATGGGCGGTGATTTCATCGCCAAGGTCAACGACGAAGATACGACCGGGTGGTCGGTTGAGCAGGCGGTCAAAAAGATCCGTGGTCAGAAAGATACATCGGTCAAACTTACTCTGATCCGCAAGAGTCAGAGCACACCACTCGAGATATCGATCAAGCGCGATACGATCACTGACCCGAGCGTCAAGACGGAGATTACCAGCGACAATATCGGCATTATCCGTATCACACGGTTCGGTCAGACCGATACGGCGACGCTTGCTCGCGCTGCTGCAGCTGAGTTTAAGACAAAAGGCGTCGAAGGTATCGTCCTGGACCTGCGCGGCAACGGCGGCGGCTACCTGCAGTCAGCACAAGACGTGGCTAGCCTCTGGATGAAAGACAAAGTCGTCGTCAGCGAGCGCTCAGGTGGCACGGTAACCGACACGCTGCGGACGCATGGCGATGCGCCGCTCTCTGGTGTCCCGACGATTGTCCTCGTGAACGGCGGTAGCGCCAGTGCCAGCGAGATCCTCGCCGGAGCCCTAAACGACAACGGCGCAGCCAAGCTCGTCGGCGAGAAGACCTTCGGCAAAGGTGTCGTCCAAGACGTACTGACTCTCGGTGACGGCGGTAGCCTGAAGGTCACGATCGCCAGCTGGTACACGCCGAACGGCAAAAACATCAGCAAAGAAGGCATTACGCCAGAGACTATCGTGACCATGAGTGACGAGGACTTCACGGCCGGTCGCGACCCGCAGAAGGACAGGGCGCTCGAAATGCTCCGCGCACAATGATTTGTATGATTTCGCTTTACCATTTACAATAAAGACATATGCAGAAAAAGAAAATTCTTCTCGTCGAAGACGACACGACGCTCGCACAAGTTTATAAATCACGTCTCGAGCTCGAGGGCTTCGAGGTACAGCACGTCGCGAACGGCGAGCTGGCACTATCTACCGCTATCGAGTTTCGCCCCGATCTGATCGTCCTGGACGCCATGATGCCAAAGATCAACGGCTTCGATGTGCTCGATATCCTGCGCAACACGCCGGAGACCATGAATGTTCGCGTCATCATGCTGACCGCACTCTCTCAGCCCAAAGACAAAGCCCGCGCCGAAGAGCTCGGGGCAGATGACTACCTCGTCAAATCCCAAGTCGTGATCAGCGACGTCGTCGACCGAATCAAGCATCATCTCGGAGTGTAGTAAAGATAAGATAAAATAAAAATTCAAAAAAACTATGTCAGAAAAACCAAATCATATTAGTCACGAACTACACAGGGAAAGCCGCGAACTGCGGTTTGATATCGATCGTTTCGGCCCCATGTATCCTACCAAGATGAATCGCCCAGGCGCGACAGCTGACATGCCAGTAGATGGTGATATTGTCCTTGCGATGCAGCCTGATAGATACAATGGGCAGCACGCGGATGGCGAGACGACAATTTTACTCGTCAGATATCCGGATGGTAGTTTTGCGACCGCAGGTCTTACCAGACACGAAAAAGGTTTTGAAGTAAAACTAGGAAAACTTCTACCTCCCGATACAAAAATCTATTACGGTCGACTAGGCGATGGCGAAACCGAGACGGAACAAGAGATTTTAGGGGCGGCGGCTTTGATGGGGGTTGAGGGCAGACGGTTCGGAGCTGGTGTCTCACGCATACACGGTTCTATCGAGGTGACGGGTGAGGGGGAGTTGGTTCTTAACGATGGCGGGATACACCCTAGCAACGGAGAATATCACTCATCGAATAACGGAACTGCAGTCATGACCGCTGAGATCATGGACAAGCCGGATGTTGAACCAGAACTTATTGAGACAGCAAAGGATATAGGCGAGGAAGTAGCAGAAGCAACGACAGTCGACAACGTCGTTAGCGACCCAGAGCTTACACCTGGCTCCACTACTGTCGGTACTAGCACCGAGGAGGAGCAGTGGTGGCTCAATGAAGTACCGCCCCCAAAGACTAATCCCGAAGAGACGCCCCATGATAAGGCTAGTCGGTTACTCGAAACAGTCGGCAATGCGCCCCAAGTTCCCACAGCAGAGCTAACACCTGCGGTAGCCAGCAAGATGCTCGATGCGCTTAATGCAGCCCCCTCGCACCCAGAGACCGTTCATGCGCCAGAGCAAAAGTCTCATGTAGCCGCCGCCGAAGTTCTCGCTAGTTTTGCCAATGAACAGGCCGAAGACCCTCGTGAATTTGTCGATATGGGCGAGACGATCAACGCACTCAAATCTGAGATCGCCGGTAAGATTAATGAACTAAATACTTATATCGATAGGTACAGTGATGCAAGGCGGAGATTGATCGACGATACGAGGGGTGGCCGGATAGATACGAATGTTCTCCGTGGGGATATTCATGATATGCATGATTCACTACAGCAGATGCAGCGAATAGTACATGGATTTCAAGAAAAGGTTTATCATGCTCAGTCGAAAGTCGACGGGGCGCAAAATGCTGTGGACCCTGGAGACAATACAGCACTCAACTCTATGCGGACACATATTGATCTCTTGCCAGTATCTCTTCAAGGACTACAACGCAACATTATGGGGTACGACCAATTAGTTCTTCAGATGGAAGCAGCGCGCTCAGCGGCATTACTTCCTACATTAGAATTACTGCTTACGGACAATGAGGGTAACGAGGTGAGTCAACTCGAGGTGATACAACGGTTTGTGCTTGAGAATAGATAAGGTAATAGTTGTTACGTGTTTTAGTGATGAGATAGGCCTGATTTATCGGGCAATGACCCGAAAGCTGTACGATACTTCTTTAGCTTACTATTGACTTTTAGTCAATATTTTGCTATGATCAGCATATGAATACACTACAAACAAATACTCCAGAAAAAGAAAAACCAACGGCTCGTGGCCGATTTGTCAGAGGTTTTCGAACGATGATGAGCCAACTGCGCGAGAGGCTCTCCGTACAGCCTCCTTCGTTTGAGGCGCGTGACCAGCAAGCGCCAGGTCTGACTGGCTTAGCGTTACAGCTACTCAGCGAGACGGGCAATGGTGAGGGTCGGAGGGTTGTCACTATCCACCCCGAGGGCCGACAGTCGCCAAATGACGTAACGACTCAGTGGCAAGGGAAATTTGAAGTGGGCATAGGTACGGCGTCTGGTCGTAAAGAAGATGGTACAACAGTCCTGCCCGGTAAATCTGGCATAGGTATTTTTGTCGGTGAACGCTTTGAGGCACTGATGTCTTTGGGGCTGTCTGTATCAAAAAATCCTGACGGTACGGCAGAATCATCGTACACTCTGCGAACTCGGACAGATCCCGGGGATAGCATGAGTCAAAAGCGCAACCGTCGTATCGTGGTCGGTGCTGACGGACGGGTGACAGGCGTGTTTAGGCGCACATTTGAAAATGGTACCTGGGCAGAATACCCGATCTCGACACCCGATTTCGATGATGAGAATGTCGGTAATTTACTAAAAGCAGTCCAAAATGCCGCCGCGCCACATGACGCGGAAGCTGGAGATACTGTGGAGTAGCCACTAGCACCCCCCGATATACAAATAAAAACCGCTCATAGAGCGGTTTTTATGATGCTTAATAGCAGATGAGGCGACAGATTACTCGACGACGACGGTCGTACGAAGAGTCGTCTTGCCGGTGAAACGGCGAGTTTTGACTTTCTTGAAGCCGACGGTGCCGTCTTTGGCGGCGTGGATAGTGAAGTTGCGGCTCATGTAGGTGCCGTCACCAGCTTGTTTGGTCGAGCCAGTTTGGCGGACGAGAACTTCGCCAGCGTTGACTTTTTGGCCACCAAAACGCTTCACGCCGAGACGTTGACCAGGGTTGTTGTGGATATTTTTGCTTGTTCCACCAGCTTTGACATGTGACATACCGACTAACTCCTTAGAGATTGCTATAAAAGACTTCGAACTATCATACCAAAAACAGAGGCCAAATGCAACCACAAGGGAAGAATATTGACATATATCGCTAAAAGTGCTATAATGGTATAGACGTTGTGGCGCATCTACTAGAAAAGGAACCACGATGATTGCTCTTACCGCTTGGCTCAACAGGACATTGTATGCACCTCCGAAGACTCGGGATACCGTCGCCAAGCAGGCGACCAACGAGGACCGCCCGGTCGGTACGTCGGGCAGTCCCCAGGACCGCGTCGACGACACCAGCCAGGGCGGCAAGGACGACAAGGACGAAGAGACGACAGGCAACTCGTCGGCATCTTTTCTCTTCGTGCTCGCCCTTTTCGTGGTGGCGACCCTCGGTATCACTATCGGGGTAGACACGTTTGTGCCCGACATGGACCAAGGGTATCGTGTCGTGGCAAGCTCGGGTTCCGAGCACCGGGACGCGTACAAGGAGGGCAGTTGGTACTACTCGTTGGATGACCCTTCTAGTGTCAGCTGCGCTGGCCGGGAAGGCGGCGACAAGGATGCTTCCTTGTCTGGCCAAGTCGTCCTGCGCGATCCGAAGACCGGCACGTGCTACGTTGGCCTCGAGCAGGTCGGCGCCAAGCTCACCGAGCTCAAGGCTGCGGCCGACAAGTTCGCTGCTGACAAGCTGGGGGCGGGCATCAAGCTCACCGAGCTCATCGCAAATCGCGGTGCGCTCGCTGACGACAGCATCCGCAAGGTTGCTGTCGAGTTCGCCAAGACGGACTCCTCTGCGGCTGCCCAAGCGGCGGCCAAGGAAGTGTACGTCAAGCACGGCGGATCGGAGGGTAGCTTCGAAGCTGATGCTCATCCTCCAGCCAAGGTTCCGGCATACGTGTCGCAGAACCCACCGATCCCGTAGAGCAAGCATGGTTTTCGCCTGGTTTTCCATAATAAACCAGGTGCAACACCCCCTCTATAGGGTTATTTTTTTGTCAAAACGAGTAGCTCGCGGCCGGTCAGCTGGTCTTCGCGTCGATAGATGAGATCGAGAGACGAAGCGCGAGTGAAATCAATTCGATCGAAACCGAGTGCAGCTAGATCGTCAACGACGGGGAGGTGATGGAGGGTGTCATCGACGAACCACGCAGGGGCGGCGATGCAGAGCCGCGTGCCGGCGGTGAGCTGTGGGGCGATGTTGCGCAGGAAACCGCGCATGACGGCGTTTGTATCATGGATGATCTCGGCGAGTTTCTCGGCGGTGGGGTGCTGGCCGCCGAGTGGCTGACCGAGGTAGCCTTCGCAGGCTATGGAGAGGGAAGAAGGAGGAAGGACGAGGGAAGAAAGGTCCCAGTTGTAGCCGGTGGCGTCAGCGACGCCGAGGGTGCTCGTGAACGGCGGTACGGGCAAGTTTGATCTGTGCTGGAGCCAGTCGAGATTGGCACGGCTGTAGTCGACCATCTTGGGGCTGAGGTCGGTGCCGTAGACAGTGTAGCCCATGAGGGCGGCTTCTTGGAGGATGACGCCGGTGCCGCAGAAGGGGTCGAGGACGGTATGGCTACTCGTAGCGCCATCTTCTGCCCGCAATCCTCCATTTGCTAAATTAATGATGACCTGGGCCAGCTTCGGTGGGAGCATGCCGACGAAGGCATCGCGCTTTGGCCGACTACGGTCGCGGGCGGTGTAGCTGTCGATGTTTTGGACGTGGCTGACGTGACCGACCAGCGTCGTCTCGCCGCTACGAACAAAGATCAGCTCGAGACCGACAGGTGAGGTCAGCGCATTGTGATAGGTCTGAGCGCTGCTGAGGGCGATCTCGGTGTTCGGGATGGCACGGACGGAGCGACCGGCGGATTTGATGACTTTTTTGAGCGTCAGGGTGTTGGCGTTGATCTTCATGACGGGCATATCGAGTCCGTAGAGGCTGACGCCGAGTTTGATCTTGCCCTCGGGGAAATCCTGGAGGTACTCAGGCAGGGCACGGCGGCAGTAGTCGAAGACTTTTTGCGGATTGGTCGTCTCGAGTGTGGTCAGGTACTGGGCGGCTTTGATACTACCACCGAGGCGTGCAAAATCAACGTCGGCTTCGACGAGGGCGGCATGGTGATCAAGTGGCGTGACAGCAGTGGCGCCGTAGAGCGACTCTAGTTCTGCAAGGCCGATAGCGGGCTGACGTCCGAGAAGACAGATAGTAGACATAGCAATAGTATAGCGTATGGCGGTTTGAAAGGGTGGTAAAATAGATAGCATGCATCGTCGAATCTCGGGCAAGACATGGCTGAGTATCATTACGTTCGTGCTTGTCGCGGCTATCATTTACCTTGCACGGCTTGAGCTGATGCACGCTTGGCAGCTGCTTTCGCAGGTCAATCTATGGGTGCTGGCGCTCATCATCCCACTGCAAGCGCTGAGTTACTATGCGGCAGGGGCGATGATTTTCTCGTATCTCCGTGACAAATACGAGCTGAAAATCTCTGGTATCGAGACGGCCAAGATGGCGCTGGAGCTTAACTTTGTAAACCATATATTGCCAAGTGGTGGCGTCTCGGGAGCATCGTACATGACGTGGCGACTCAGGCATCTCGGAGTGAGTGCTGGACGAGCGACGCTGGCTCAGGCGGTGCGTCTGGCGATGACATTTATCGCGTTTTTGGCACTCATGATCGTCGCGGTGTTTGCCATCACTATCGACGGCAGTATCAACCGCATCACGATACTTGTCTCGAGTGGCCTGGCATCGAGCATCATCTTCGGGACGGTGATCGTCGTCTATATCATCCAGAGTCGCAGCCGTCTCCATAAAGCAGCCAATGGTATCACGGCGATTACCAATCGCATCTGGCGATCAGTACTGCGCCGACCGCAGCCTTTGGTCGATCACGCAAAAGTGCTCCAGTTTTTTGAGGACCTGCATAGTGATTATTGTGAATTGATCGATTCACCGCGGGTACTGATCAAGCCGTTTTGGTGGGGGGTTGTTTTCACTATCACTGAGGTCGCGATGTTCTGGGTGACGTTTCTTGCCCTCGGTACGCCGATTAATCCCGCGCCACTGCTGATCGCCTATGGTCTCGCTGGGCTCGCAGGTGTGTTTTTCTTTACGCCTGGTGGGGTCGGTGGGTATGAGGCGCTGATGGTGAGTTTTTTGGCGCTGTCGATCGAAGGCCCGAAAGCTGCTATCATCGCTGCGATTCTGCTAGCGCGAACATTACTGATCCTCGGTACGATCCTGTCAGGATATTATTTTTATCAAAATGCGCTCAACAAATACGGAAAGCAAGGCAGTGATGGATCAGACGATACTCCAAGTCAGTGATGCGATCGCGCTGATCAATCAGACGCTGGACTATGCTTATCCGAGCATCGTCGTCGAGGGGGAAGTGGCGAGCTTCAAAGTCAACCAAAACAAATTTGTCTTTTTCGATATCAAAGACGAGTCGGCGACACTTGGCTGCTTCATGATGGTCTTTGCACTGCGCGTACCGATCGAAGATGGTATGCGTGTCCGGGTGGTTGCCCAGCCCAAGCTGACGCAGTGGGGCAAATTTAGCCTGACGGTGCGTGATGTCCAGCCGGTCGGCGAGGGCAGTCTGAAACGGGCGTTTGCGCTGCTGCATGCCAAACTCGACAAAGAAGGTCTCTTTGCCGCCGAACGCAAACGAACGTTGCCGCGCATCCCGTCTCGAGTCGGTGTGATCAGCTCGGTGCAGGCGGCGGGGTATGCTGACTTCATCAAGATTTTGAATTCTCGCTGGGGCGGCGTGGCGGTCGACGTGGCCAATGTCACAGTGCAGGGTGCCAGTGCGCCGCAGCAGATCGTGCGAGCACTGACGCATTTTAATGAGCAGGCTGAGCTGGTGGACGTCATCGTCATCATTCGTGGCGGTGGCAGTCTCGATGATCTCAGCGCATTCAACGACGAGCCACTGGTCCGCGCCATCGCCAGTAGCCGCATACCGGTCATGACTGGGATCGGACACGAAGTCGACACCAGTCTCGCTGATCTTGCGGCGGACGTACGCGCAGCCACACCGAGCAATGCCGCCCAGCTACTGGTGCCTGATCGGACGGAGATGATGGCGATCGTTGACCGCGACGTCGTGCGGATGATTCGTCGCTATGAAGATCGGCTGAGTCGATATCGCCGCGATGTCACGGACGCGACGCAGCTGATGGCGCGTCGGCTGGATCAGCGGTTTGAGACGATGAAGCAACGGACGATGCAGCTGGCCGCACTGCTGCGTCAGCTCGATCCGAGTGTCGTGCTGGCTCGTGGTTATAGTTTGCTTCGTGATACATCGGGGCGAATCGTTACAGGGGTGGCGGCTGGCGATGCGGTGAAGATAGAGACTCAACAAATGATAATAGATGCGGAGGTAACTCATGTCCACAACAAATAAATCCCTGAGCAAACAGCTCGCTGAGCTCGATGAGATCGTGGCGTGGTTTGAGCAAGATGATTTCGATATCGAAGCAGCGATCGCCAAGTTCGAAGCCGGCTCGAAGCTCGCCGAAGCGATCAAAGCCGAGCTGGCCACTCTCGAAAACAAAATCACCGTACTCAAAGACAAATTCGATAGCGAGTAGCATCGATGGGGCTATTTATCATCACGCTACTCGTCGTGTGCTTCGGCTTCGTGGTCGTCCGCGGGGCGCCGTATGTACCATCGCATCGACGTCAGCTATGCCGAGCATTTACTGAACTCTATGATCTCACGAACAGCGATATCCTCGTCGATCTCGGGTCGGGTGATGGGGTGGTGCTGCGCGAGGCTCGCCGTCGCGGGGCAGGGGCGATTGGCTATGAGCTCAACCCAATATTGGTATTGCTCAGTCGGCTGCTGTCACTCGGCGATAGTGCCGTCACGGTGCGCACGCGGGACTATCTGGCGCTGCGGTCACTGCCGGATGGGGTGACGGTGGTGTATGCCTTTACGACGAGCCACAGTATCGAGCCGATCGGCCGCAAGCTGCGCGAGTGGAGTCGAGACCGTGATCTCTACCTGATCAGCTATGGGTTTACGCTATCGGACAAAAAGTCGCTACGGCACACCGGTCCGATGTATCTCTATCGGTTTCGAAACGGCGCATAACGCGTCGATAGCTTTACATTTGGCCGTATAACTCACTATAATGATGCTTATGAATACATCGCGTGAAGCGGGTGAAGTCAATCCGCTGCTTATCTCAAATATTGTGACGGGGTTTGTCGTCGTCGTCCTGACGGGGCTGTCGATATGGTTGTTTAGCCAATATACGGACTACAAGAACAATTCTGATACGAAAGTTTCGCAAGCGGTCGATGCCGCAAAGTCAGCCCAGCAGAAGACTGATGAAGCAGCGTTTATCGAGCGAGAGAAGACACCGTATCGTACGTATGCCGGTCCGACTGATCTCGGTAGCGTGACGTTTGAGTACCCCAAGACGTGGAGTGCCTACAATCTCCGCTCGACAGGCGAGCTCGAAGCATACCTCTATCCTGACATCGTCCCGCCAGTCTCTACGGCCCAGCAGTTTGCCGTTCGCATCGACGTCATGGACAAAGCCTACGACGTAGTCATCAAGTCGTACGATGCGCTAGTCAAAAAAGGTAGCCTCCGCAGTAACCCTTATACCACCAATGGCTTCACCGGAATCCGACTCGACGGGACGTTTAGCAAAGACCGCGAAGGCTCCGTCGTGATCTTCAAAGTCCGCGACAAGACGCTCGTGCTCTCCAGTGATTCATCGACATTCAAAAACGACTTTAACGACATCGTCCTCAAAAATCTCAAATTTAACCCGTAATATTGTTACTCGCGTGATTGGCAAATAGTTGTCGGGTTCGATACACTATAGACATGGAACGAGAGGGTAGTGTCTGGAGCGATGTACCGACAATTTTGGCGGCCGCTCATGAGTTGAAATCCCCTCTAGTCCTCATACGACAACTAGCTTTGGAGTTGGAAGACGGCGGAGGCAATGATATCGCGGCGACGCGGATCCGCCTGACCGCGGAGCGCAGCCTGCAGCTCGTCGAGGGACTGACGCGGGTGGCGCGCCTCGAGGACGCGATGTTTGAATGCGAACCGATCACGCTCAGCTCGCTCTATGATGATGTCGCTCATGAGATGATGCCGCTGGCGCGGGCGCTCGGGCAAACGATCCGCGTCGTGGTGCCGAGTGGGAGTGTGACTGCCGTCGGTAACCGTACGTTGCTTCGATCGGTCATGGTCGGACTATGCGACAACGCGCTGACACACAACGATCCAGCTCAGTCGATCGTGCTCGGTGCCAGGCGAGCCGGTGATCGGATCGTCGCTAGTGTGCGAGATTTTGGTCCGGAGACCTCGATGCTCGCGGAAGTGCGACGCAATCTCGGTACATCGCCTCAAGCCATGAGCGCACGGCCGCGGAGTAGCGGGCTCGGTCTTCTCATCGCGCAGCAATTCGCCGAATACATGGACGGACGTCTCGTACTGCGTCGGCATCGTGATGCCGGTGCGACATTTTCCGTCTCACTGCCTGCATCGCAACAATTATCACTGCTATCACTATGAAACCAAAACTACTTTTGATCGAAGATGACCGGTGGCTGGCGGACAGCTATATGCATGTCCTCGAGGAGTACGATATCGATTCGGCGGTGAGTGGTCAGGATGCGATGGATCTGATCGACGTCAATGATTATGATCTGATCATCGCCGATGTGATGCTGGAGCGCGGGCTGGTCATTGATCTATTGCACGAGCTGCAATCGTACGACGATACGGCGCAGCTGCCGATCGTGCTTTGTACGACACTGGCGCAGCGGATCAATCTCGAGGATGTACGAGCCTATGGGGCCGTGGCGGTGCTCGACAAAACGACACTGACGCCGAAGCTGCTGCGTGAGGCGGTGGAATATAACATCGCGAATGGAATATAGAATGTGGAATATAGAATATAGCGGGGTCACAGGCGAAAAGCAGCAAGTAGAAGATGGCAAATGGAAGATAGCAGAATTACAGGCGGAATATAGAATGTGGAATATAGAATATAGCAGGATCACGAGTGGAAGATAGAATATGGAATATGGAATATAGCGGAATCGCAATGAGCAAAGAGCATATGGAATGTAGCGGAATCACAGTTAGAAAAAGCCATATTCTATATTCTATCTTCTATATTCCATGTGCTAGACCCGGGGCTAGCACATGAGCAGTCTCACGACCAAAGCCATCGTCCTCAGCCGGGTAAATTATGGTGAGGCGGATCGGATCATGCAGATCCTGACGCCAGATAGTGGCAAGATCGGCGTGATCGCGAAGGCTGTTCGCCGTGAGAAGAGCAAGCTGGCTGGCGGTATTGAGTTACTGGCGGTCTGTGATCTCGTCTTGCATCAGGGCAGGGGCGAGCTGGCTATTGTGACCAGTGCGCGACTCGATACATTTTACGGACACATCTTGGAGGATTATGACCGGCTGCAATTTGCGTACTATGTGCTCAAAGACGTCAGCAAAGCGGCTGAGATCTTGAGTGAGCCGGCGTTTTTTGAGCTGACCCGTCAGGCGCTCGTGAGTCTCAACGATATGACGATCGATCGGCGTGTCACTGAGCTATGGTATCGTCTGCAGATGGCGATACTACTCGGTGTCGGTATCAATCTCGCGACTGATGAAAATGGCATGAAGCTCGTCGAAGATGCGCGCTATCGCTATGATGTCGATGAAAATGCTTTCGTCTATGATGAGCGGGGCCAATTTATGAGTGATCATATCAAGCTACTTCGGGTCGCGAGCGCCCAGTCACCGCATGTCATCGCCCAGATCAAAGATGTGACCGATCTACTCGATACCTGCGAGATCATCGGCCGCATCGCGCATGAATAAGCTCTAGATATGACGATGCCCCGCACCCTCCGAAGAGGGGCGGGGCGGAGGCACGTTGGAGGGAGGACCTCGTCATGCGGCTGCGTGACGCTGCTTGGCAGCACGGGCATGCTGGCTCATATTCCATCCGTCAACGGCTGCGATCAACGCTTCGTAAGGAAGCAGACCGTATCTGATCGCCAGGGACTGCCACATCGCGGGTGCACGGCGTGGTACTAGCAGAGATCGCCGACCTCCGTGGTGGAGGATGGCGTCTGACAGATCAACCGCACTCGCGAGTCTCCTGTGAGTGAGATCAGTCCGTGCGAGAGCAGCAAGTCGACCGAAGTTGACATGCGGTGTGTGAACAATAGCCTTGTCGGGAGACATGGCTCAGATCCTTCCTAATTGTGATGGTACGATGCCGTAAATCATTGTGACATATGATATGAGCTGTATGCAACATGTGCTCGAGTCGTCAATATATGACGATGCCCCGCACCCTTCGAAGAGGGGGCGGGGCGTAGGCGCGTCAGTCACAAAAAAGGTATCCACGCGCGCAGGTAGGCGCGACGCCCCTTTTTGAGTGAGGGCGAGCCTGCATCAGCGCTGTGTCGCAGCTGGCGGTAAACCGGACGAGCGAGTCGGATGATCCGAAGCGTGTCGCGTAACTTCGGGTGCGGCTCGTTACTGAGCTCTTCCAGTCTGGTTACTAGTGGCTCCAGGAAGATTTCCTGCTTCTTTACGCTCTGCTCGTAGCGGTGAACCGCCTTCTTGTCGATATCAGTCACGATAGTTCCTCTCAGGTTGACGGTCGTGTCTATTTATTATTATAACACTCTAACCATATAAAATCAATTCGTATAACAAAAAAGCATTCGAAAAGGGCCGACACTGCCCAATCCGAGATAGTCGGAAGGGGTGTCGACCCTGTATTGATACGTACGCGCGGTGTTACGCGACTTTTCTGAGGAACTCGTACAGCCGATTGCCGCCCACCAGGATGATGAGCGCTTCCGCGGCCCGACGGGGGAACCCAGACCGGAATGCAAGCCAGATGGCGCGAGGTGCAAGGAAGAGTCGTCCTCCGAGCCCGCATGCTTTCATCCACCAGATTATGTTGTTCAGCCGCCAGTCGAGCTTCTCGGTGAGGCCTTGGTCGGCGCGTGCGAAGGCTCTGCGCGCTTGACTGTGCTTGCCTTGTCGCCAATACGCCCGCGCAATGATGCCAATCGTGCAGGCGGCTTCTTGCGGGTCGTGCCTTGCCAACTGATTGTTTCGGGACGTGTACAAAAGACGCAGTGCCTTATCGGTCTCACCTTGGGCGATGCGAAGCATCCCCAGGTCGCGCAAGATCGCGTCGTAGAGCTTGGGATTGCTTACCGTGCGTGACAGATCTAGTGCGGCTAGGAGATACTCATCGCTGCGATCCAACACGCCACAGCTTCGGAAGTTGACTCCCGCGAGCCGCAATGCCTCCGCCTTGAGTGTCAGATCGTCTGCGACTGCAGCAGCGTTCAAGAATTTCTCTGCTGCTTCCTCCTTGTGTCCGCGCTTCTCGGCATAGAGGCCCGCTGCCACATATTCCTGGTATATCATGTCAAAGTCCTATCGTTCATCGAAGTAGGGACGTATCAGATATATAGTAAAATAAAATATCAATAAAGTCAACCATAACAGGGGTGAAAATGTGCTATACTAGAGACAAATTATTCACGGCATATTACCAATATGCTAGGAAGGACAAGTATGGCAGAGACAAAACTAGAAGACATCGTGAGCCTTGCGAAGCGGCGGGGGTTTATCTATCAAGGGAGTGACGTGTATGGTGGCCTGAGTGGCACCTGGGACTATGGTCCACTCGGTGTGTCGCTGAAGCGCAATATCATGAATCTGTGGTGGACGATGTTTGTCGATGAGCGTGACGACATGTACGGTGTCGATGCGGCGATCCTGATGAATCAAAAAGTCTGGCAGGCAAGTGGGCATGTCGATACGTTTACTGACCCGCTGGTGGAGTGTAGCAACTGCAAGGGGCGTTTTCGCGCTGATAAACTGGAAGACCCGAACAAGTGTCCGACGTGTGGTAGTGAAGGCACATTTAGCAAGCCACGAGCCTTCAATATGATGTTTAAGACCTTTGTTGGCCCGAGCGGACAGGATGAGCTCACTATCGGTGAGGCGATGGAAGGCGCACCGGATACGCACAAGCTCGAAGGTATGCACGCGCTGAGCTATGATCCAAATGCGATCAGCTATCTCCGCCCTGAAACCGCCCAGGGTATCTTCACGAATTATCGCAATGTCGTCGATAGCTTCTACCCTGATCTGCCGTTTGGCATCGCGCAGCAGGGCAAGGCGTTTCGCAACGAGATCAGTCCGCGCGATTTTGTGTTTCGCTCGCGTGAGTTTGAGCAGATGGAGATCGAATACTTCATTCATCCCGAGGGGTGGGAAGCAGAGTTTGATAAATGGGTCGCGGCGTGCAAACAGTGGTTTGCGGCGCTTGGCCTGTCTGAAGGTAGCGTGCACGAGCTCGAAGTGCCGGCTGAAGACCGCGCACACTATAGCAAGCGAACGATTGATTTTGAATTCGACTATCCGATCGGCCGTGAGGAGCTGATGGGGCTGGCGTATCGAACCGATTTCGACCTCGGCAACATCCAGCGTGTCAGCGGGAAGAACATGGAATACACCGTGAAGGGTACCAACGAAAAATTTGTGCCGCACGTCATCGAGCCATCGTTTGGTGTCGAGCGCGCACTCATGGCTGTGCTGTGCTCAAGCTATCGTGAAGATGAGCAAAATGGCGAAAAGCGCATCTACTTGGCGCTGCCCGAACACCTCGCTCCGGTCAAATATTGCGTCAGTCCACTACTCAAAAACAAACCCGAGCTGGTCGCGAAAGCCCGCGAAGTCTACGCTGCGCTCAAGAAGAAGTATGGTGCAGTGATGTGGGACGACAACGGCAACATCGGCAAACGCTACCGCCGTCAAGACGAGATCGGCACGCCACACTGCGTCGTGATCGACTTCCAAACGCTCGAAGATGGTACGCTGACGGTGCGAGATCGGGATACGACGGAGCAGAAACGGGTGGATATAAGCGATATTCACTAGACAGAGGGAATATGAAATTAAGTTTGGAGCCTGAGTTTGTAGATATAAGAGGTAGAGTTGATGAGGTTCTTGCTAAAGTTGACTCAGACGTAGCTAGAAGAGGAGTATTTTTCGGCGGTATAGCCGTTGAGGCAAAGGGCAGGCAGGTGCCAGCATTGTTAAAAAAGGAATGTCTCAGGCTTGTTGAAAGCCATCATAGCGGCAAAGATGTTAAGGAAATTGAATCGTTTATCCGGGCTGAATGTAATCGAGTTACGGCTACATTTAGTAAGCACGCATTTGAACTGCCGAGGTATGACGAGTTTGATGCGCGTATAGATAATCTAGTCGCACTTATATCAAACAGAGCAGTTCATATAAGGAAAATGCAAAAGAGAATACCGAAATGGGTTATCGATTTAATTATTGCCGTTGTCGCAGGAATTACCATCGTCATGCTTGAGCCGATAATTGCACCGATAATTTTGAGTTTGTTAGAGTGGCTAAAAAATATATTATAAGAATCGGAGTATATGTATGGCGACAACACATCAACGTGAACAGCTAGAGAAAAATCTACGAGAGTACCGCAAGAAGTGGCTAGGGAAAAGTAGGGGCAAGAGCCTCAATGAAGCCGACACGCGCATATGCGTGAATGATCTTCTGACAAGTGTCCTTGGCTATGCCATGCAAGAAGAGATAAAGACCGAGTACGCCATTCGCGGACAGTATGCGGACTACGTCATCCAGTTGAAGCGCAAAAAGCAGTTTGTGGTTGAAGTAAAAGCGATGGAGATTGACCTTACGGCCAAGCATTTGCTGCAAGCTTCGCACTATGCTGCGGATGAAGGGATTGATTGGATTCTACTTACGAACGGTATGAGCCTTGAGCTGCACCGGGTTATCTTTTCGAAGCCGGTTTCTGATGTGCAGATTTTTAAGTTTGACCTAAGCGATTTGTCGCAAATAGAAAAAGCCTCTGATGCACTGGTGAATTTGACCAAACGTGCCGTCGAGAAGGGTGAGCTAGAGGAGTACTGGAAACGGTTTGATGCTTTAAGCTCGGCTAAACTTATCAAGACAATTTATACTGAAGAAATAATCGGGGCTTTACGACGTAAGATTAAAAAAGATTCAGGTATGACATTTGAACAGACGGACGTATTGGATGCAGTGCACGAATTGATTACTTGCGCGAATAGGGATGTAGTGAAGCCGAAGAAATTGAAGTAAATGGCATACGATACAGTCCTCGAATCACGCATCGACAATGAGATCGTGGCGTGGGATGTGGCGGTGACGAAGCGCAAGATGTTTGGTGGGCTGGGGTATTTTGTCCAGGGCAATATGGCGTTTGGTGTGAAGGGTGATGAGCTGATTGTGAAGCCTGCGCCAGGCATGGCCGATGAGTTGCTGAAAGAGCCTGGTATGAAGCCATTTGAATTTGGCGGGCGAACGATGTCGTCGTGGTGCCTCGCCGCGCCGGAAATCCTGGATGAAGATAATCTGCCGCGACTACTCGCGATATGTTGTAAGTACGTGCTGACACTGCCGCCGAAATGATAGCTGTGAAGATCGCATTTGGGGAGCTGCGTGAGTGATTAATCCTATTCGGCTAATGTATCCCGTTTGTGCTTGCAGTCTAAAGGCTTGATTGGCATACTACTTTCTATATGATCGACGGTAGAGAAGTCAATATTGATGAGCTTGTGCGCGAAGCACACATTTTCCGCACTGTCCTCGACACTATGCCGGGTGTTCAGAATGATCCTGTTGTTCGAGATGAGTTGTTACGGCCTCTGGGTCAATTAGCGACTAACTTATTACAAGGGTCAAATATGTTAGTCGTCGCGACAAATCGATGCATCCCTGTCACTCATTCGCTTGAGCCGGCTATTCAAAATGACGGATTGGGCGTGACGATGTTTGGTGGTCGTTATCACGATGTCGACGTTGTTATGGTCAGCGGAACAACATCACCTCATGATGATCTGGAAATGATGTGGGGGGGTGGCGCAGAGATCGTTAATGGGCTTCTGCCTGCAGTGCGCTTTAAGGTCTTTGATGAGACGGGAGCTGTTCAAGATCCTAGTGTCGTTGAATTATTTCCGTATGTAGCAGTGCCGCTCGTTGGTTCGGATATCGCAATTGCACGCCATCCTACGATCGTTGCACGCTAAGCTTGGCCATGCCTAACCCTAAGCGCTACTACGATTACGATGTCGTCGCGAGCGAGCGGGTGATACAATAAGTATATGAAATACGCGCGGGCGAAGAAACTAGTTTTTTTCAACAACAAAGGTGGAGTGGGTAAGTCTACTTTGGCATATAATGCAGCAGTCGAATTTGCCAACAAGGGCTATAAAACTGTACTTGTAGACTTAGATCCGCAGTGCAATCTGACACGATTGGCACTTGGCGATGAATACTATGAGAATACGATTTTCTCTGCGAGCAGCAAGACGATCTATGACGTATTAGCCGGTGTTGTCGAGGGTGGATCAGATATCGATGTCGCTGGTGAGCTTGAGCAGGCCAAGGGTGCTTCAGCTAATCTCTACTTAGTGCGCGGTGACATGCGCCTCAGCGAGTATGAGAATATCTTGGCGACTGGCTATAACGCCGCCGCAGCCGGGACCCAGATCGGGTATTTTCAAACGAGCGCTATCGACCGATTTTTGCGCGAAAAGGGAATGAGTGATGAGGTTGATATTTTTGTGATTGATACCTCGCCGACACTAGGGCTGCTAAATCGTGTCATCTTGCTCGGCTGTGACTATTTCGTCGTTCCACTCATGCCCGATGCATTGAGCTTGCAGGGGATCGAAAACCTAGGGAAAATGTTTGAACAGTGGAAGATTAATTGGCGCAACACAGGCAAGGCATTGTCAGGCCCGATTGAGAACCAGTATGTGCTATCTGGCGAGGGGTTATTCATTGGTTATATCCTGAACTCGTATAATGTCTACGGTCAGCAACCGATACGTGATCATCGTAAATGGATCGATCAGATACCGGGTAAGATCCAGGAATTTCTAAGCGAAAAGCATTGCCGCAACGGCCTTGTTGCTGCAAGTAGCGCGCAGTCACTGCATGATATACAAGATTATGGAAGGCTACCGGCTATCGCTCACGAGTATGGTTGCGCGATCTTCGACATCGATCCCGCAAAAGCGGAGGTGACACAGCCAGGGTCAAAGGATAATATCGAGAAATCAAAACAAGAATTTGATGAGCTAGCCGATAATATTCTTAATGTCCTCGAGCACTATTAATTAACCCAGCCCGGTGATCGTTGCATGTCAGGCAATAACAAAACATTATAATACTATTGTAATAATATTATAATAGTGCTATGCTGGATGTATGACAATTACGACAACGCAAAAATTGATAAAAATCGGTACCAGCCAGGGGATAACTCTGCCTGCGAAGGAGCTCAAAGCGCTTGGCGTGAAGCCTGGTGAGGAGCTCGAGGTTATTGTACGCAAGAAAACTACTCCGATCAGTGACGGTGAGGTGACGAATATCGCAAGTGATATCCTAAGCCGCTACAAAGATGATTTTCATAATCTAGCACAACGCTGACATGCACTATCTGACGATCGAACACATACTGCAACTACACGCACTAGTCTTGCTGCGCGATGGCGGGGCGGATGGCGTACGTGATGTTGGCCGGCTCGAGGCGGCGGTCGCGACACAATATCAAACTGTGTTTGACGAGGAGCTGTATGTCGGACCGTATGCAAAGACTGCGGCGATGATTCGCGGTATCACCGGCGATCATGCATTTTATGATGGCAACAAACGGACATCTATGCTGGTCGGGCTGACATTTTTAGAAGTAAATGGATGCGTGTTTTGTGCCGAGGTGGGTGAGATAGAAGACTTCGCTGTCGAGATCGCGGTGAAGAATCATGATATCGCGACCATCGCTGAGTGGCTCGAAAAGCATTGCAAATAAATCACGACGAGATCGTGACTTGCTATAATGATCTGATGATGAAACATACACAAAGTGGTGAAGTGTTCGGAGTGGTCAAGACTGGCATCGCAGGTCGACCGACTGATTATCTCTTTCGGGTATCGCTGAAGGCGGTTATTTTCGATGCTGAGGGCAGACTGCTTGTCACAAATGAAGCTGGTCGTGCATGGCATCTACCAGGTGGGGGCATGGACCATGGAGAAACGATCGAGACAGGCCTGAAGCGTGAGCTCGCGGAAGAAATCGGATACGAGGGTGAACTTCACTATGACGTCGTCGGGGCGGAGCCGATGTGGATGGGCGAGACGCTCAGGATGTGGCAGATGTGGATCGTCTGCAAAGTGCAGATTGACTCATTTGACTTCATGGATGATCGTTCGCAACTGATCGAGCTTGATGAACTGGCGCGATTCACGAGCTTCGATGCGCAATTATCTCACAAATATGCTCTGCGGTTACGGTGAGCACGAGTATTCTAATCGCCGTGGTATATAAATATTGTCAGAATATGGTATATTACCTCAATAAGCACTGAGAGGTAAAAAGATGGATGAATCTCGAGATAGTGAGTGGAATGAGCGGGCAGCGGAGATACTCGAAGCTGAGATCCCCCCCGTTGTCTTAGCCTACACTGCCTTTGGGGAGGCAAGTGATGCATTTACGGATGGGCTCGCTGAATTAGCAGCTTTCACGTCTGAATTCCGTGTGAACGGATTAGTGGTCCCACCAGACCGTGTAGCTGCACTAGGAGGACTGTTCGGAAGCTATGTTCGGGAATTGTTGATTTCGGCAGGCACCACCGAAGAGGCAATTCAAGAGATTACCAATGCATTTATACGTGACAACACGGAACGAATTGTGATGATGGAGAAACTAGTGAGTTTAGAGACTGATGTAGTTTTTCCAAAGTATAATCCCGACGACGTGCAGGGATTAATAGAACACATATTGGAAAATTTATCATGGATAGAGGCTGTTAGCCAAGCCCTGGGGAGGATATTCGCTGATGACTTAAGCTCTGACCTGGATCGTTATTTTTCTGGACTAGTCGCAAAACAGACTCTGCTGCATCCGGATGATCTGCCAAACATCATCGATGCCGTCAACGAAGATGAGAACAATGACGATGATGAGGGTGCGGATGAAGAGACTTTGCTTGCTGAGGTCGGACGACATGTACTCGATATTGGTAAAATAGCAACGGGCGCGCTTATCGCACTCGTCGTGAATGGGCTCATCCAACGTAGATTTCGACGATGAAATGGCTTGCAATGATCGGGACGCGTGAGGCGACGGCGGAGATGCGCCAGGATATCGATGAGCGTGTCCGGCAGGCTGTTGCGGACGGGTGGGGGATCGTATCGGGTGGGAGTACCGGTGTCGATACCGTCGCGATGATCGCGGCGATGAGATGTAGTGGTGTGACTCGCGTATATTTGCCGATCGAATATACGGCCTACGCGAAGAGTCTGCGCGAGCGAGCAGCGCAAGGCAAATGTCTGCCAGTCGATGCTGAGGCGACGATCGCGGCACTCGATGAGCTGCGCTCACATGACCCGGCGGCGGTGATCGACCCCAGTGATATGACGACACTCACGCCCGAAGCGTTCTACGCTCGCAACGAACAAATACTGCAGCTTGCAGGTCGCGTCGTCGCCTATCACCTCGAAGGCAACGCGACAGCTTCGAAACTTCCCGCCGGTACGCTACTTACCGCCCAGCGGGCACAGGAGCTCGAGATACCGACTGAGGTGTTTGAGTACCGGGTGTAAAAGGAATACAATACGATGGTGCGTAATGAATATATATGAGGAAATAATGACACAAAGAACACTACCCGACAACGCAATCCTGATCCCCGATAATGCATCATGCGTGTTTCGTGGTGTATTGTTCGACGTCTATCAATGGCAACAGGAAATGTTTGACGGTAGCCATGGGACGTTTGAGATGTTGAGACGTCCAGATACGATTGCAGTCGTTGCAATCGACGACGATGGGAAGATTATCGCTTGTCATGAAGAGCAGCCTGGTGGTGTCCTGAGACAAAACCACATCATTGCCGGACGAGTCAACGCTGAAGATGCAACAGTACTAGCTGCTGCCAAGCGCGAGACCGAAGAGGAGGTTGGCTACCGTTTCAAAAATTGGCGTTTGCTCGAAGTGCATCAGCCGATTTCCAAGATGGAGTGGTTTATTCATGCCTTTGTTGCATGGGGCGAAGATGGAAAGGTGCCTGTTCGTCATGATGCAGGAGAGAAGATCATCGAAGGACGTGCTGACTATCTAGCCGTTCGCGATAACAACGCACACTGGTCGCCAAAACTTGAGGAATTCTCATCAACCGAAGAATTGATGTCGTATATACAATCTCAAAACACGTAAGGAGCAACATGAACACTGAAATCGAAGCAAAATTTTTGGACGTCGATCATGACGCAGTGCGGGCGAAGCTAACCGCGCTTGGGGCAACGTGCGAGCAGCCGATGCGACTAATGCG
>JBATPJ010000003.1:0-36553 GCA_049291395.1 Saccharimonadales bacterium (SeqCode)
CCCGCGCCGGCCGACCCTGTACTCACAAGATTGGAGAAATGGCATGCCACTTCCCAAGATGCCACTGATCTGGAATCCACTGGATCCACTCGGTAGCCTCGTGAAAGTCATGCAAGATGCATACAGCGTGATGGTGGGGGTGTTTGAGCAGATCATCGCTTCCCCGCCTCGTTTTTCGAACATCAGCATCCTCTCCGTGCTCTACTGGAGTGGTAGCCATGGTGCTGCCAGTCTCTCCTACATGGTGCTGCTGTTCGCAGTGGTGATTGGTGCCCTCTTTTTCCATAAGGGTATGCGTATCGGTCAGGCGCTTCTCGTCTATCTCCTCCTCGCGGGGGCTACGATTCCCTTCGTTGCTATCATCGACCAGCTTACACTGGCGGGCGATGAGGCAGCGGCGGCGATGAATTTCTACACCCCGCCAGATGGGGCAACTGGTTACGCCATCCCTTTCATCACCGATCCGATCTGGTGGTTGGCTGGCATGTTCGGTGGTCTCGTCGGAGGTAGCTGGCTTGCAGGACTGATCATGGCCTACGAGCCATTGATCATCCTGGCCAAGTTCATCGGGCTACCGATGGTTGCATTGTCGACGGTCGGCACTCGGTCGCGCAACGTGGCTAACGCATTGCTGGCCGTCATACTCGTCGCCACGTGTGTCGGGAGACCATTCGCGGTCTTCTTCCTGGAGCTGGGCCAAGTTGCTCTCTACACAGCGCCGTTTGGGACAACACCGATCGGTGCAAGCCTCTACACCAACGGTAGCTATGTGTCGGCAACGATATCTCAGTTGGTACTCATGGCTGCTTGCTATAAGGCGGCTGTGGTGGTCGAAGGCAAGATAGCTGCCGCCATCAAAGGTACCGCGGAGGCGACGATTCGCAAGGTGCTCAAAGTCGACATTCGCAAACAAGCCCGGCAAGCTGATTCGAGGCCGGTACCTGTCGTGGTCATGACCCCCATACCGACGTTGGCTCAACAAGCACACGGTACGGCGAGGGTGGGTGTGGCCGATGCGAAACGAAAAGCAGCACACTTCGTAACACAAGCCGCTGCTGGAGCTGTCGCTGTCGCTGGTTCACCGGCTGCAGGGGCTGTTATCCATAAGGCAGGAGGTGCATTCTTCGGAGATAACCAAGAGTGATCATGGTCCTTAGGAGGCCGAACGGATGTTAGACACAACAAGAGATGTACCTGTCGTCATCGGCCCCAGTAGTTTGTCGGCTCGGATTTTTCCGATGACGGCTACGGACTGGGGTATGACTGCCGTGGCATTGGCATTGTGGTTTGCTGTTGCAGCGCACAAGGGAACCTACGCGGGTTTCTTGGTGTTGGCTACCGGTATCTACTTGCTATGGCCACTTGATTGGGGTAAGCGGTATTACCAATGGGGAGAAGCCATCGGTGGCCAGTGGATCAAGCATGTGAAGCACGACACCCTCTGGGGTGAAGAGCCCATTCACGATGAGGTGACGGGAGCGATGCCTCGAGCACTGAGCTCGTGTCGTCGTTCTTTGAACAACATTATTGCGATCTCACACCCCTTCCCTTACCGCGTCGACGATCTTCATGGATACGGCGTCGTTCATACCTCGAGAGGGATGACCGACAGTATCGTGATATCGGGCGGCGGTAGTTCGATCACGTCGCTGGATCCTGATCGACAGATGGCCGTCCTCGAGCAGCTTGAGCTGGAGCTACGAAAACTCGCAGCGGAGAGCAAGATCAGTGCACGAATGAGCCTGATGTTTCGTCGCCGGCCAGAAGGTGTCGATGACTTTGACGTCATGATCGACGAGATCTTCCATCCGGACATAGTCGTGCCTGACGCGTTGATCTCTCTCTTGAAGGCCCTAAAGACGGAGCCTGCAGTGACAGTTGAAAAACTGTACGAGCGAGGCACCATCACAAGGAAGCAACTGCGTGACTACCGTCTCTATCTCATCAACATGGGGGAGGCGCGTCAAGACGTTGCCGACAACGGCATGAGGACCGACATGGTTGCGATCATTACCGTCCGGCGTTCACAACGACTGCGTCAGGCTGGCAAGTCAAAAAACCCCCGCTTCGTGGAAGAACAAGAACTTCGGAGCGAGAATATCATCCAGCTTGGCAGATCGATGCAGGACACCATGCGGCATCTGGGTGTCGGATTGACAGAGATCATGTCGGTTCCGGCATGTCGAGCCTTCCTGCGACGAGCCTGGGACGTGGTTGACCTCGATAAGTATTCCTCACAGCAAGACGAGGTCGAGTCAGCTGCCGTCCAGTCGTATCACCCCCAGCTGGGAATCTACGTCCCAAACGGCAACGTGCTGGTCTGTGATCGCACGGGACACGCATTCCTGAGGCTGACAAAGCTTCCGCGTCACCTGATGGCGTCGACGCTCAGTCAAAACATCACCGGATCGCCCAGCCCATGGATAGGTCAGACGCTGGCGGCACAGACAGTGAGTGGGCAGCGAGAGTATTACTCGCTCAACTTTTTGTCGTCGCTTTTCGACACCATCCTCGATCTTTTCAGCGGTGTCCGGATCGGTACAAAAACGGTCCGACGTCGCGAACGACTTGCGGCCCAAGAGGAAAGGGTCGCCGATGAAGGACACATCGAGTACTTCAATACCTTCATCCCGATCACCCACCAAGATCCTCGAGAACTGGAGGCACTTGTCTCTGAAACCATGCGAGTGATCAAGGCAAATGGTGGAGAGGCTCAAAGGGTCTGCGGACGGGCTCGACTTGCTCGGATCGGTTTTACTGCGCTGACCGGGATCCCCCTCGTCTAAGAAGAGGGGGTGGCACAAGTGGTTGTACTATCCAAGGTGGTCTCTCCGGGGCGGATGCATGCACGAACCAGTGCCATGCTACCGCCCCGGGGACTACCCCTACTCGTTTCAACTCTTATGCTGATCATCTCGGCATCGTAGTTGAGACGTGTACGTGTCTCATGCGGGTGGTCACATCTTTGTGAAGACCAACCGTCTCATGTACTTCAACAATCCATCTCAACTGAAAGGTTGCTGTCATGACAAGCCCCATGAAGGCTTTTCGGTCAACTGCCGCTGTCGCATCGATGCACAACCCGTTTTTCGGCACGACATTGCAGCACACAAGAGGCTGCTATCTCGGACGACAGCGTGTCACTGGTCGACCTGCGTATTGGAGTCCGGCGTTGCTAAAAGAGCGAGGCTTGATACGTAACACGCTTGTTGGCGTCTTCGTGCCTCAGGGCGGGGGTAAGTCAACCCTCGCGAAGTCACTCGTGCTGCGTGCGTCTGCATTGCAGTCTGGCATAGGTCAAGACGGCATGCCTCTGCGTACCCGAGTCCAGGTCAACGATCATGACACGAAGTCTGCTGATGGCCGCGGTGAGTATGCGCTTGTTGCCGATCATCTAATGACACCGTCGGTCCGACTGGCCGATATCGGGTCTGTCAATGTCTTCCCGATGGGCATGGGGCTCACCCCCCAGGATATTGCCCAACATGCACAGGATATCCAGTGCGAGGTCAAGGGCGGTCTACTCGATCCGTTTGAAGTTGTCGCGACCCTCGTGGCTGCGTGGAAAATGGCAAGTCTCAGAGACGAGAATGCTATCTCGCAGTTCATCTTTGAACGGATACTTCGATCGCTGACTCGCCAGGATGTGGAGCACTACCAGCGCGAGATCGATGTGGCGATCCGATCCGGTTCTGACGAAGAGAAGATGGATCTTTTGGCTCGCCAAGAGTTCAATGATCTGATCTTGCGTCCGACCAATCTGCTTGACTCTGCGTCGATCGAGATGCTGCAAGCTGCTGGGCTACGGTGTAGCGGCTACTGGCACGACTTGATCCGAGGCGGTCGCTACGGACAGGTTTTTAACGGCACTAAGAGTATCGCCAGCATCTTCGAGGATGAGTACGTCTTCCTCGATTGGGTGGGCGTGCCGTCCGCCGCCGCAGCCATGCTCGAAGGACTCATCATGAACTGGATGATGACAAGCCATCGGTCAGGTAGGTTTAGTATCCTTCCGAACCTCAGGATCAACGAGGAAGAGCCCGACACGCTCGGTAACTACGTACTGGCAAGGGCGCGAGACGGAATGGTTCGCAAGGCCCGTAAGTGGCCGACGGATATGTATAGCCTCGCCCAAAACGCTGATGACTACCAAAACCTCGGCGGCAAGGGCTCGGCACTCAACGCGCTCGGTCGGAGTATCGACAGTGCGTTTGGCATTTGCATGTTTGGTTGTCAACCTCCCGAGGATGACGTCATTCATCGCATCACGCAGCGTGGCATTTCTGACGCAGACGCGTGGGCGCTGACTGGTCTGCGAACGGGCGAATGGGGTATTCATATCCCAGGACTCCCGATGGACTTTGTCGCGCACACACTGCTACCGACAGAGAAAAAGCTGGTTGCAAGTGATCAGGCGACGAGGCAAAGGACCGCGAGTACTCCGGTATCGTCAATCCCGAGCGTCCAAGCGAGGCTTGATCGTCTCGTCGAGCTACAGTCGTCAGCTGACCCATACGTGATCGGAGTGGAGACATGAAAGGTATCTCTCTGTCGCGTCTCGGAGCTGTTGTGACTACCCTGCTAGTGATAGTACTGGTTATTATTGGTGCTACCCAGACCAAGAAGAACCAGGATGCATCACCAGCGACGGCTACGGCCACCATAGCGCCGTCTGCTCGGGCCGGACAATCACCGATCTCTACCCGAGCGGTGACATCGTCCGCTTCGGCTACTGACTATCGTCTCGGGATCCAGCTGCAGATGATCTCGCTCATCGAGGCCTACTACCGGCTTGAACCGACAGATACGCCCGAGACTCGTCAGCAGCGCGTTGCAGCGCTTGGACTACCGGCGAGTGCCCTGTCGCAGCTACATTATGGCGTCAGCAAGCAATCGTGTGGGGATCAGGCTCGTTTACGGCCCGAAAACCCATTGGTCCAACAAGCGTCGGTAACGGTAGGGGTCATCAATCTGCGACCTGCGGATGCTCAGATACCCTTCATCTACGTGACGGCGAGCTTCATCGTTGGTCAGTTTCAAGGTGACGGCACTCGTTACCCTGGGACGGCTACCTGTCAGGCGGCAGCGCAGATCTCTGTTGCTGCTACCTGGCAACTCGTTGACAATCAGCCTCAGCTCCTTCACTTCACGGCGCAGGAGGTGCAACTGTGAAGAAGAAAGGCCTCGTGACCATCGGGGTTGTAGTAGTTGTTTTCCTGCTTGCCCCGGTGGTGTTCGTGATGGGTTTCGTTTTCCTGTTGTCGCCATCGGCAAGCGCTGCTTGCCTCCCCCGGCAATCAAGTTCTGCTACCGCAGACGCGCCGGCCAATCTTGCACTACTCGACGCCATCAAATATGTGGCTAAGGGTGACGTGCAGGTGGCGGCGTCGATGACAATCGGCACACACCTCGAGTCACGAGCGCAAAGTGTCGCCAGCAAGGACGGAGCATTTGGCCCTTACCAGATCCAGAACCCTGGGGCCTACCCAAACCCGACCATCTCGGTGGCGGATGCGATGAACCCCGCTACCGCTACCAACTACATGTACCCACGCTTCGTAGCAGGACTCAGGACGATTCCTGGGGATCTGTGGGTGAGCGATCCGATGTTTGCTGCGATGAGCGTTGCGTACGCTGCGGAGCGGCCGAAGTATCGATACGACGATTCGCGCTCACAAGGCGTCGATCAAGTTCGTGCATCGTGGCAATTTACGGTGACAGCCCTGACGCAAATGGGGTTTGACACGAATTTTGCCACAGCTTCGGCCCAATCGGCGAGCTCGAGCGCAATTATCGACTCGCCTACCGCATCATCACAGACTCTCAACTGTGAGCCCTACGCTGCAGTGCAGTTTACGTCGAGCGGGCCCCTGGTGGAGAAAGTCATATCGATGGCCCAATCACAACTCGGCGTACCGTACGTCTATGGTGGTGGCAATAGAAATGGTCCCACTACCTCATCGCTGGCGCACGGCAACTTCGGCGTCAGTGGGTTTGACTGCTCGAGCTTCACGCAGTACAGCTTCTACCAGGGCGCGGGTATCGAGATACCACGAACGGCCAAAAGCCAGTGGCTCGCGACCCAGCAGTATCGCGTCGAACCAGGCAGTGAGCAGCCTGGTGACCTCGTCTTCTTCGGTGGATATCTCGGTTCATCCGGACCGGGTCACGTCGGGATCGTCATTGATCCTGCGAAGAAGATCATGATCAATGAGCCGAAAACTGGCGACGTCGTCAGTTACGACTCATACGACTGGGGGAGCGACATCGTGGGCTTCACGCGACCCTATCCAGTTGAGACGATCCATCCTACGGCCACAAGCTGAGGGGTGGTGGAGAGGCATTGTCGAAGTACGGATATGACAGAGTGGCATCTGTTCATATCATCCATATTTTGCTACGGCAAGCCGGTTCCGTATCTTTCGCATCCAGCGAAGGATAAATTACCGGCTATACCTCATCGCCTGAATAATTATTGAGACGATAAGGCATAAAAAAGTCCCTTTCGGGATGTAAATCAAATCGATGAGTTAGAGCTTGGGAAGCGCCTGTTTGTCGGATAACTCCGACTCACAGGCGCCCCCAGAGTGCTCGACAGGAGGCGAAGTCACATGAAGGACGCTTTTGCGATCGCCGGCTTCGTTCCGTTGATGCAATCACTGACCTTCCTTGCCTTCGGGATGAAGCGCATACGCCGCAACTGATCGTCTGCATCCGTTTCTCCGTCGATATCGACGATACCGTACGGTTCCTTGAAGATCTTCCCGATCCAGTTGTCCTGGGCGTTGAACGTACATGACGACATCTCGATGGTGTTGATCGTGATGACGCTGTCATGAAGCTAGAACAACCAGCCAGGCCACTGCACGATCACCATGCTGCGTTTGTCGGTCGCGAGTAGGTGCCATGATGACCACTTGAGCCAGATCATCGAGCAGCCCGCGATCGTGAATAGGCCTAGCAGCAATAGCCCGATCGGTACTTGTGTTAGTTTGGCCTGTACATGGAGCGGGGCTCGCATGATGGCGACAGGTGCCGCGATGGCGATGGCGACATAGGCGACGGACGCCATGATCGTCTGGGTGACCGGCAGGAGCTTGTGACGTCGGATTGCGACGAGAATGATCTTGTCTGATTTCGATGGATCTCGGTCGTTGATGACGATGTTGCTCATGATGCGTCGTAGGTCGCGAGGGTCCAGTAGCATCAGCTCTGGGTCGTAGGGCACGGCCAGCTTTGCTGCTTCTGGTCGCTTCCGGTCGTAGTCGCGCAGTGTCATCCACGTGTAGTACCAGCAGCCGAGCAGCACCACAATGGTGAGCGCGATACGGATGGTGGCCTGGTTGTCCCGGATGCCGGCGATCGACAGCTGAGAATTGACCAGCTGGCTTACTACCCATTGTCCGAAGGCTGTTAGGCCGATGAACCATACCACTGCAGCCCATTTTGGCCAGCGTTGTTTGGGTGGCTCGGTCGCGTCGACCAGGCACTGCGGCTTGGATATGTGGTGTGTCGCCGTCTTGCTGTATCCCGGGTTTGGAAAGGTGGCTTGCGGGGTTGTCACGACGATGGGGATTGCCTGGGTGATCGCACTTGAGCCGCTAGGTTCTGGTGGACGACTCCCTGTACGAACAATCCTACTGGGTTGTGGCATTGTGTCCTCCTGGAGCACTCGATTCGAGTCGTGGTCTACGACTGAATATGGCTTTATTTTACACTCACTATGACATATACGCAACTTGCAGTCATAATATTGAATATACAAAAAATACTCCTAAGCGGAGTATTTTCCTCTGGTCGGTGAGGATAGCTAGAGTATCTAAGAATTTGGGCTGGGCTGCTGCCCGCGCGACCCGGGTGGTGGCGCGGGCAGCATTCTCACATCAAGAGGTTGTTACTCTTATCTCTGTGCTTTTTTAGAGCTGCCAGCAATCATCAAATCGCCAGTGATCGCGTTTTGGTAATATGCGCCGGTTATGATGGTGAGCGCTTCGGTGATGTCGGCATTTTTCTTGATGTTGAACTTGCCGTTGATGAACAGCATTTTCGGTGCGTGCTGCCCTGCATAGGTGCCGATGCGTTCGACGGTCTCGCCGTCAGTTAGGTCGATGTTTAACTCTTCGCTTGCAAATATCATTTTCTTGCGATTTGGCACGCTTATCGCAAAGGTGTCGAATTGGCTGTCGATATCGAACAGGCTTGGGTCGAGCCATTCATCAACTTCGTTTTGGGTCGCACTACGGTAATACACTTCGAGGGTGCCGAAGACTGCTTTTGCTGCGTGAAAATCGGTGAAATAAAATTTATGCGTACGTGTGTCGTAGACAGCATCGACGGTATCGTCTATCGCCATGACGTTGATGTTCTCTGTCACCTTCGGCTCGCCGTCTAGGCTAATGATCTTGCTGTCGTGGAGTTGTTGGCTCTTGGCTACGCGTTTAAAAATCAGCTTCTCGCCGTCAAATGTGTAGATGCAACGGATCGGACTGATCTGTTCGGTCGGATCGTAATCGCTCAGCCCACCGACCTGAGTCCAGAGGGTGACGAACTGTCCGTCGATTGTCTCCATGCTGTTTTGGGACAGGTTTACTTCAAAACATTCGTCAGTGTTGAGGACGTATTTGCCATCGTATGGGATCTTCGTCATCTCGGTGTGTGGGTCAACAAATAGCGACACGACTTCGTCGCGCTTCGGATCGTCAGCAAACAAAAGTGTGTTCGACTCGTCGGCATTTTTGGTATAGGCAATGATGACTGTCTTTTTGGTCGCTGGCGTGTCTCGGTCTTGGTCTTGGCTCATTCGGGTCTCCGTGTATGTTTTTTGTGTGAAAATAGCTAGCTCAACAGTGCTATATCATACCATAAGAGGATATATATTAGATAATCGGGTGAAAACGAGCTGATGTATACCGTGTCGGTGACGTATTATCTGCGCCAGTAATTAAAATAACGCCGATGTGGCGTCTGTCGTGGGTTGGGCTGCTTGCCCGCGCGACCAGGGTGGTGGCGCGGACAAGCAGCGGTTGTGAACTGAGGTCAGGCCGCCTGGGTCGCCCCAGGCTCCGACGGGAGGAATTTCGTCTTCCCGTTGCAGACCTGCTCGTAGGACTCCAGCCACTCCTTGGCGGCACTGAAGGTCAGCCCACCTCGCTGGCCGGTGTTGAGCGCGGTGGTGTTGTACCGGCTCATCACCGCCACGTCGACAGTGGTCGTGTCGCCGCCGTAGACGGCAACGACGCAGTTTTGCCCGAGTGGAGCGATCGCGACCACGCCACCGTCGGCCAGCTGGCCGACGGTGGCATAGAGCTCACCGATGCCCAGCTTGCCGAGCTCGTCCCGGGTGAAAAATGGCGACGGCTGGGATGTCGCTGATTTCATCTGGTCGAAGCCAGGTGTTTTGGCGGCGATGTCACCACGGACCGTCGGACGGGGGGCAGGCGTGGCGGCCTGGGTGGTCGCTGCGGGTTTGGCCGCAGACGACAGACGAGCGTTGTCGGCGGAAGTGCATCCACCGAACATCAACGCCAGAACGATTGCGATGGCCGCTGCCATCACCTTCCCTGGTTTAAAGTTCACCTCTATATTATAGCACAATTATATCATTTTGTGAATAGATAGTGTAGATAGTCGCGGAGCATCCGGGCGCCGGAGATGACGGGGAGATAGGCAGTGAGCTGGGCGCGGATGGCGACGGCCAGCTGTTCATCGTCGCGGAGGAGTTCGGTAGCGCGGTGCATTTGTCGGTAGAAGCTCCGGACTTCTTCGCGGTAATTTTTGCCGGTTACTTCGAGGTATGTCGCCGGGCTGACGTCGGCGACGCCACCGTCGGCGGTCGAGATGAGCAGTTTGAGATTGGCGATGTCTTTTTCCCAGGAGGTGCCGCAAGCTTCGAGGCCGACGACGGGGACATTGATGGCGCAGTCAGAGCCGAGCGCCAGGGCTCGACCGACCGTCTCGTCGTAGTCTTCGATGTAGTGCACGCGCTCTTTGAGTACCGGGTCGGCGTCGATGGTGGCGAGTAATTCCTGCAACTTGACGTACATGGCGCTGTCGCCGGGATGGACTTTGCCGGTCAGGAGATAGTGGGCGTTGGCGCTGACGAGGATATCGCGAAATGTCTTTAGGTCTTCAAACGGTAGATATGGGCGCTTGTAGTCGACAAAACGGCGTTTGAAATCAAAGACAAGTGCCTCATCCGGGATGCGGATGGGCTGGCCGTACTGGTCGCGTCGGCCAGTCAGGAGACGATTCATCTCGGCACGCCCGATACGTTTGAGCGCGCGGATATGACCGGGCTCGATGGTAGCGATCTTGTGCGTGAAATCACTCTCGATCAGGCCGAAACGGTCCAAGATGGCGGCATTTTGGAGATAGGCATAGGTCTCTGGCAGGACCCAGGTCGGCATATCGATGCCGTTTGTGATGGCGTGAAATTTGACGCGGTGGCCATCGAGGTCGTGAAACTCCGTCACTTCGGCATGAAGCTTGCTGACGCCGTTTTTGAGCTCGGTGAGCTCGATAGCGAGCGTGCTGGAGCGAAGCGTGCCGCTACGAAACAAGCTCGTCAGCCATTTTTTGACTGCCCTGCTCTCGATGTTGGGATAGACGAACTTTTTGAACTGAGCATAGCTAAATTCGCTCTCTGCTGCCTGGAGCAAGGTGTGGTTGGTGTAGAGCGTCGATTTGCGGACGTAGACGATGGCCTCGTGGAGATTCATCGCGCCCTGGCTGACGAGCTCATCGAGACGGGCCACGGCGGCAAAGATCGTCGCGGTCTCGTTGAGCTGGATGACGGCCGGAGCGATATTCATGGTCTTGAGTGCTTTGTAGCCGCCGAAACCGCCAGCGACGTTCTGGTACAAGCGGTGGTCGCCGCTGAGTTCGCCGTCGTAGAGCATGCCAAATCCCGGCTCGTTGATACAGACAAATCGCGTCGAGCCACAGGTTTTTTCGTAGACCGATAGCGTCGTATTGGGGCGACGTGAGGTGCGGATCGCGACGTCAAAAAGCCGGGTGAAGCCGAAGTCTTCTGGTCGCTTCTCGACGATGGTCTCAGTCTGCGTGCCTGACTCGATATGCTGGTGTAGCTCCGCGGGATAAAACGGCGTCACGACGACCATCGGCACGTCGAGGCGCTCGGCCACACGGCGCGTATCGGCCGCCAGGACCCCAAGACCGCCCATGCCTTTGAGGCCGTTGCTGGCATCGTAGAGCTCCATCGTCCAGTAGACGTAGGGGTTTTGCGGAGACAACTGCCGCGTCAATTGATTGCGATCGATCGCCGCATAAAATGCCTTGAGGTCTTCGATACTAGGCTGCTCACTGGTGACCGGCTCGTTCATGAATTGTATCCGCTTATGCTTTATTCTCGCTCTATTGTAGCGTAGACCGGGGCGATGAGCTATATGGATATGACCTCTAGGATGATGTAGACCTAGTGCTCGCTATACGCACGAGACAGTAGCCGATATGACCGGGAGGCGCGGGCAAACATGACGAGGATGAGCATCAGGACGCTTGCGATGACAAAGACGAGGGCGATCCCTCTGGCCTGCCCTGGGCCGAGTAGCCAGCCGAAGGTCGATCGTCCGGCGTCAGAATTCATATATGGTATCAGTCCATACTGCGCGATCGGACCGATCATAAACGCCGATATCGGTGAAGCGCCCGCTTCGATACTCTGCGCAAACCCAAAGACTCTTCCCTGGCGTTTGAGCGGCACGACTCTTTGGATGATCGTCTGTTCGGCTGCTTCGACGGCTGGCATGAGGCACATGTAGAGGAAGATGCCGACAGCGTACAGCCACCACCACTCGCGGATCGTAAAGATCATTCCGAGGATTGACATCCCGATCATCAGGGTTAGCATCGTCTTCAGCGGGTTGGTACCGAGGCCTCGCTTTGCGATGATGCCGCCACCGACGATAAACCCGATACTGCTAAATCCAAGTACAAATCCCCACATCTCGACAGAGAACAGCGTCAGACCGTACGGGTCCATCAGCGCCATAAATACTCCGCCGATGAGGTTGTTAAACGTTGTAAAAAATATCAATGCCATGAGGCCTGGGATACTGCGGATAGCGGCGATGGAGCCGCGGATATCGATCTTCTTGCCGTCGAGCTCGGGGTCGTGGACGATGGCTTTTTCGGGGATCGTGACGAAGATGAGCAGATGTACGAGCGCCAGCGCGGTACAGATGATCGCGATGACCAGCGTCCAGCCCATGCCAAGTAGCCCGATGGATAGCCCCGAAAAGATACTGGTGACCATAAATGCGACACCCTGGACAGCGCCCACCATGCCATTTGCCTTGTCGCGGCCGTCTTTGGGGACGAGTATGGTGACGGAGGTGCTGAGTGCGATATTGCGCATATTTTCGACGACACCACCGATCAAGATCAAGCCTCCAAATAGCCAAAACGCCCAGTGACCGACATTGATGATATTTTCAGTTGGCTGTATCAGGTAGCCGATGCCTGCGAGTGTGTAGGTGCCGAGTGTGATGATGCTCGAGATGACCATCACCCATTTCTTTTTGTTGTGATCGACGATGACGCCAAACACCAGACTGAGCAGCGCCACCAGCAGCATATACGATCCGCCGATGATAGCCGTAGCCATGACGTTTTTGGTCTCGAGATACACCCAAAACGTCAACGCAAACCACAGATAGCTCGTCGTGACATTTGCGATAAGTGTATTGATCAGGAGTTGGTAGAAATTTTTCATGTATAAGACAGTATAGCAAATGGCAGCGCGGATTAGCCGTTGCTATGACCCGAGATGAGACATTGTGTTGTCGATGATATATTTATCACACTTTTACTCTTACGAATATCATCTCGTGCTCATCGTCTGTAGGATTATGGATCTTGTGCTGGGTGTTTGCTGGGAACACAAACACATCGCCCGCGGCGTATGAGTACACACCGTCTTCGTCATGTACTTCACCCTCACCTTTGACGACAACCATGATTTCCTCGATGTCTTTATGATCGTGCCAGTCAAATGTCTTGCCTGCCGGCAACCAGCCGTGCGTCATGGCTTCAAAATGCGCGCTTGCGAGATGGTCTGACGACGCATAGACTTTGCGCGAGCCACTGCCGCCATGGGCTTGTTCTTTTGGGATCTCGGAGCTGGGGCGTTTGGTTATTTTCATATGACCTCCTCTATAGCCTCAAGTAGTTCAGGAAACTCTGTCTTCCCCTTGTCCTCACCGTAATGCCCTTCATCGCTCGCTTCATGGTACTCGCTACCGAGCTTTTCATGGATATAACGGGCATCTTCGATCGGGATATACGGGTCGTCTGTCGAGGCAAACTGTATGATCCAGTTTTGATTGGCTTTGATATGGTCCCATTGCCATGGTCGGTCGTAGTAGCCACTTGCTTTCTCGTCTGCATCGCCGAGGTCGGTGTAGCAGGCGCCGACGAGGATCGAGCCATAGAGTTTGTTTGTCTCCGCATAGCGCATCGCCGCGACCGCGCCGGACGAATGCCCGACGAGTATCGTATCTTCATCCGCATCGAGCGTATCTTTTAGAAACGGAAGCCACTGATCCGCACGAGCCAGCACATTGTCTGGCATCGTCTCGGCAATGACAGTGAAGCCTTTTGATTCAAGCTCCTTCTTGACGTACGGAAACCAGTTGTCTTGACCGGTACCGCCGCCATTGCCATGGATGAGGATAATTTTGGGCTTGTTCATAGTTGTTATTTTAGCATTCATAGGCACGTAGTAACACCGTGTCCATAGTTTTGCGGAGGAGTTCAGACTACTTTATCGTCATGTGGGTGGTTTATTCTTGCTGTGTTACATTCGTTTTTTGGAGTGGATCTATAGAGCATAAAGATCTGCAACGATTGGTATATGATCAGACGCACATGTTTCGTTAGGGATGGAGCGCAGGTCGTAATCCGTAGGGACTAAAACTCCCCGTATGCCGCGTATCGACAATAGGTCTAGCGCGACTAACTCACCATTGACGATGGCCGTCGGTCTTTCACCACTCATGCTTGTAAAACCGGCCTCTTTAACCATCGTTTGCACGGGACCGCCGGGTCGATCGTTACAATCGGCAAGAATAACTGCTGGTCGATGATCGCCAATAGTATCGAGTAATTGCTGCGTTTGAGCCACACCTATATGATGGGTGGCATCGGCAGGAGCCCATCTGGTGTGTGTATTTGCTACGGCGAGATCGCCTATACGGGTGATTGAAAATACGTGACCCGACTCGTCGTCGTATGCGTATGATTTGTGATCGGCCACCTCCACGTCTTTCCTGACAAGGGTCAGACATCCGTCAGGCTTATTGCGGCCCTTTGGTGTCCAGAATGTTTGCCAGCCTGTATCGTTTTCAAATACTTCAACTAAATTTCTGCCTGCCTCTTGCAGACCAACTACACCCGCACCAAGACTATTTATCTGTCGAGCTATATGGCTGAGCCGTGCACCGGGTTGCATGAGATCGGGACTAATACGACTATAGTCGCCGTTGCCTATGTATGCATCTGCCAAGACATTGAATGTAGCACATCTCATTAGTTATACATATTATAACACAATTCTATGCATAGCCGAGATCATGAACGTGCATGAAGTCTTCAATTTTCACGGAACCGGGTCTATTTCTTTTTGATGGCAGATGGTGAGCTATATGGAGTCGAAATGGAGCGAAATCCGTAACAAATTACCTAAGTATGTAGCTAGATGTGGCGATAATAGTAGCTGAGTATGTCCCCTGCCGGAGTAGGAGGACGGTATGAGCATATTGTGTGAAGACTAATGCGCTAGGTAAAAATTATCTTAGCTAGTTCGTCTTTGTCATATGAGGGGTTCATCGCAAGTCCCATGAACTCGTCTCGTGTAAACCATCCCCATTTTTCGACATGGTCTGTTTTTATGATCCCGTCACTTGGCACCGATACCTTAAAATAAACATTCATTCTAGGCACACCATTAACAACCTTCCCGATATTGTAGTGGACGATTTGGAAGTCGCCCGATAGTCATCTTCCCAGTTCTTCACTAATTGACTGAAAAGCCGCCGCGCCAAGTGAGCTATGATAGACACCTGGCCATCTCTTGCTGCCTGCCTCGATTTTTTTGTGAGTTGTCTCTACACGAACCACTACCTGACCCTCACTAGCAAATTTACGCTCGACATGAGAGGCGATATTTGGTTCATCTTCCGTCGGCGTAAACCCATCGACCCAGCCCTCTTTGGCTTTACCGTCATCGAAAGTCACGATCACATAGTAGTTACCGGCCGCAGATGCCTTGGGCTTTTCGGCTGGCGGCACATAACTCCCAACGAACTTTCCACCATCTGCAAACTCAATCGTAAAGTTAGTATTTCCACCAGCAAGCATCTCATCGAACTTGCGTTGGGCGTCAACAACCCATGTATCATTCCCTGCAAGAGGCACCGGTAGCATGTCTATGGGCGTCGTAGGATAAACTTCCGTGATTGATCCATCGTGCCACTGGATGGCTCGAAATTTACGAATTGTGTCCGGCTGCTCATCATACCCTCCGCAGCGATTTTGTTTTCTCGGCTCATCGCGTACAACGCATCCCATACAGGTTTTGAGCTCATGGAGAACCGCATCGCTTTTACGAGATTGTTTCGGCACTAAAAATCGACGACCAAATGAAAACGTAGGATCTTGCGCTAGGTCTTCAGGAAAAACATAATCACCAACTAGTGAAGCGTTGCCGGTAGCGTAAAACCAAGGGCTGAGATACCCAGTATCAACTAATCTAATCAATCCTTTCGTCTCGCTCTCTCCTGGTTCTTCAAATGTTCGTGGGGTAACAATCCGGCTCTGGCCGGTCTTATCCCAGTGCGCCGCTGCATCTTCTATACTTTCCCATTCTGCAAAGAACGCCGAGAACCGTCCACCAAAATGCATATAGCCGTGCGACACAAAAGGGTGTCTACCCTCTGGCGCATTCCTTATATTCAGGATTTCGTAGTAGCCACCACCGGCTTCATTTTGGCCACCGCCGTAGGCTACTTGCTCAAGATCATAACGACTATAGCGACCGTAGGCACCATGCTTGACATCTACCAATGCCGATGCAGGTATCGTAATATCCCGGAAACGACGTAAAGCGTCCTGTGCTTGCTTGAATTCATTGCTCATCGCTGTGAACTGAATTACTTGGCCAGCGTTAGTTATACCTTCTCCGAAACGGTAGCTTCCCTCTAGTTCTGCCATGACTCACTCTCCTAAATAGTTGTAAGTATTCTATTCTTTAGCACTTGATAATAGCAAGCATAGACGATATATGTGGTATTTTTTTCAAAAATATTGGCTCGTGGACTTGATGGTCCTATGCTAGCGCTTACATTCTGTACGAATACTAAAGTATTTGACAGAATTCGAACCCTCCGGGTTTGCTTCCTCCGAGTAGAACTCGGCAAAAGAAATAGACCCAACCCACAAGGAGCTGAGTCTATTTCTTTTTGATGGCAGATGGTGACCCCGAGGGGAATCGAACCCCTATTGCCGGGATGAGAACCCGATTTCCTAACCGTTAGAAGACGGGGCCATCATGTGACATCAAATTTTTGAGCGAGAAGGTATGGTGGGGTGTATTGCGCTTTGCGAACCCTAGCCCGGGATGAGAACCCGATTTCCATCGCTTGCGTTGCTCGCTCTTCCGCTTCAGTGCTCGGAAAAACGATCGAGCTCGTTTTTCGCTGCGCGCCTCCGCTTCACATACCGTTAGAAGATGAGGCCGTAGACGGCAGATAGTGTGCCGAATCGCAAGGAAGACTATAGCAAAACAGAGGCGGGTTGTCTAGATCTTGATTGCTTCGCCTAGGAGGGCGCCACCGATTTTATGAATCTTGGCGATGTCATGAGCCGATAGTCTCATATCCGTTTCTATGACAGGTTCGGCGAGTGCAAAACGCTCACTTAGTGATATTGGTTCGTCTGATGATGCGGCAACAACGGATGTCCAGTCGAGTAGTGAGTGCCGCACGGCAGCATTAAGAGTTCCATTTTTGAGGTGTGACTCGATATGTTCAGCCACGAGAGTCTGAAACTCAAGTTGTCGACGAGCTTGTTCGTCTGTTAGGGTGGTTACTGCTTGATGAGGGGTATTTTCTAATTCTGACATCTTCTAATTATAACATAAGTAATAGCAACTTGTCAAGTATTCATCTGTTGGATGATCTCGATCAGCTTGCGGGGGGTGATGTCGGCTTTGATGAGGTAGCCGTCGGCGTGGCTCTCCATGGCGAGACGCGATTCGTCGTCTTGTTCGAAATTCGTCAGGATGATGACGCGGCTGTGTGGGATCTTGTCCTCGGTGTCGTTGCGCAGCTGGTTGAGTACGTCAGTTCCCTGCGCTTCGGGGAGCATGATATCGAGCAAGATGAGATCGTATTGCTTGGTTGTGGCGGCTGAGTACCCCTGCGTGCCACTGACGACCCAGTCGACGGTATAGCCGGCTCTCGCGAGGCTACGGACGTACATCTCGCCGATGAAACGGTCGTCTTCGATGACGAGAATGGTTTTGATGGTGTTGTTCACTGGTTAGCCTCCGATTTTGCCATGGTTTTTGATCCAGCCGCTTGATGATTCGATAATTCCTTCGTTTCCATTATTACCCGCCGCCAGCGTATCTGCAACTGTCGAGTAGATCGGGATCGAAAATGTGAAGGTGGAGCCGGCGCCTTCTTTGGAGCTGACGCCGATCTGACCGCCGTGCGACTCGACGATGCCGCGGCTGATGTAGAGACCGAGCCCCGTACCGGCAACGCTGGCTCTCGATCGATGTGATCGGTAAAATTTCGTAAAGAGACTGTTCATGACACTGGTCGGGATGCCGATACCGTGATCAATGACGGAGCAGCGTACGAAGTTGCCGCTGACTTCGGCCGTGACGGTGATCTGGCCGCCTTCGGGGCTGTATTTGATGGCGTTGTCGACGAGATTTGCCAGTACTTCAGTGAGGCTGTTGCGGTCGGCGGCGATAGTTGGCAGATCATCCGGGATGGTGACAGCCAGCAGACGGTGCTGCGTGCTAGCGCGAAGTTGTAGGTCATCGGCAATCGTGGCGTAGATGTGGCTTAGGCGGTCTTCTTGGAGGTGAAGTTTGAGGTGGCGGCGGTCGTATTTGGCAACATTGAGGATATTGTTCACGTAGCCGCTCAGCCGACTGGCCGAGACGTCGAGGCGATCGATCAGCTCACGCTGGTCGCCCTGGAGCTGCGGACCAAGCTCGTCGATCAAGACATCAAGATAACCACGGATCACCGTGATCGGGCCGCGGAGCTCGTGAGCGGCAACAGAGATGAAGTCCACGGCCTCCTCTTCCTCGCTGTAGGCTTCGGTGCGATCAATCGTGATTATCCGCGTCACCATGTCATTCGCTGCACCCTTCTCGTAGAGTGCTAGGACATCGAAAAATCGCCGCTCCGGTCGCTCCGGCACATCATCTGGGATGCGCTCCCAAAACCGCTGATCGCTGACTTTGTCACGATCGGCTGAGGCGAGCCATTCCGCGAGTGTATTGTCAGCGCGAAATTGCAGCTTGAGCGACACGACACCTTGGGAATTGGTCACGACCGGGGCGTGAGGGTTGGCGTAGATGACGGATGAGGCGCTATCTAGCACGATGATACCGCATGGCAGACTGTCGGACAGCTCGGTCTCGGGATGACTATCGGTCGCTGGTGCTGCTGTGAGGCTGGCGCGGTCATAGATAGTCTGGATCATTTGTTTGAGCCCAGAGGCCTCATGACGTGGCTGGTTGATATCGGGTGGAGTGGTGTCATTGGCTTGGTTCGATACGTGGGTGATCGCCCGAGTGATCATGTCGAGTGGTTCCAGCGCGACATGGAGTACTCCGAAGATGACGATGGGTACCAGGAGCGCGAGCGGGAGTGCGATGATGAGAAGCGCTTTTGAGAGCTCGACACCAGCCATCAGGGCGACGACAGTCGGGATGGCGACAGCGAGAATACTCGCTAGGATGGCAACAATCGAAACACGACCCTTGTGGCCGTGGAAATAGTCAGCCAGGCGGACGGTTTTCATTGCCAGGTTACACCTTTGTTGTCAGGGACGGCGGTGATCCAGGTCTGGCCGCGGTTGAGGGCGATTTCTTTGCCGTCGGCATCAGTCAGGATGAGGCGAGACTTCTCTCCATCGCGCTTCCAGCGACCTTCGATGACCGTACCGTCCTGGAAGACGTAAGCCTGGCCGCTACCAGTGGTAGTGATCTGTTCGCGGTAGCCGTCCTCCATCTCGATGCTCATCGGGACTTTGATAGCGACGACGACTTTGGGGGCGATCAGGCCATCTTCACGGTCGAGGTGCTCGACGCCGCCCTGGGATCGTTTGTAAGTGTTGGTATCTACCTGGTAGGCGTATTCGACGTGGAATTGTCCGCTGCTGATGTCGAGCGACAGTGAATTGGCTGCGACGGTACCTTTCTCTCGCGCGGCTGTGATCTTGGCGGGGGTCAGCTCGTCTTTGCGCGGAGAGCTTTCGAAAGTACTGCTCGTTTTGCCTTTGGCAGTACGGAGGGTGTCGAGTTTGTCGAAACTGGTGTAGACATTGTGCGGTGCGACGCGGTCAGTGCTGCGCCAGTAGGTGCTGGCGTTGAAAAACTGATCCATATCGAGGCCGTAGTTGCCACCGCGGATCATGCTGAGGGCTCGCTGGCTTCCGCCGACATGAGCAACGGCCGGGTCGTAAGCGCTCGCCCACTCGACATAGTATGGTCGGACACTACGGACGGGGCCGATGAGCTGTGGTCGGGATTCTTGGTAGAGGACCACAAATCGTGTGATGCCGCCTTCGGCGATCGCTTCGTAGATCACGCCGCCTTGTTTGAGGCCGGACTGCGGGCGGGCTTCGGGGCTATTTTCGATCATGATGGCGGTGATAGGGCGTTTGGTCGCCTCCTCTGTCGTATCAGCACCGGTTAGCGGAGAGTAGAATTTCGGGATTTCTTTGGGTTTCGGTACGACGATCTTATCCGAGATAGTCGGTTCATGGTGAAGTGACAGCATGACGATGAGCCCGACGCCAGTCGCGATGATCAGCCCGAGCAGGATGAAGAAATATTTTAGGTTTTTGTCATCACGAAGGATACGCTGGATAAGCGTCCGCTGATGCAATGTCGGCAGATGCTCGTCGCTCCCAAGCTGTGATAGACCGGTATCGTCGGATAATTCGGAGCTTGTGATAGGAGGAGTACGCAGTTTTTTGTGTCGGCCAAACATAGCATCAGTATAGCAAAATGCCCACGCTTAATCTATCGCCTAATCTAGGCCTGGATGGCGCGTTCGAGTCGTGCGAGCGTCGTGTCTTTGCCGAGAAGTGCTAGCGTGTCGCCCAGCTGTGGGCTGAACGGCGCCCAGGTAGTTGCGATGCGGATGAGGCCGAAGAGGACGGCTGGTTTTTGCTGGGTGGTTTCGAGCAGTGTGTTGAGTGCGGTCTGTAGTGTCTCGGGCGACCAGTCATCGATGATGCTGAGGGCGTCATGAGCGGCACGTAGGACACCGGTGACCTCGTCGCGCGAAAGTTTGCCGAGCTGTTTGTTGTCGGTGATGAGCGACCAGTTCGGGGTCGGTTCTTCGAAGAAATAGCTACTGAGGCCGGGCACGTCTTTGAGTGTCTTGAGGCGATCTTGGATCAGCGCTAGGACGCGGCGTTTGTAATCTTCGGGGTATTTTTTGGCACTGTCTGACCAGAAATATTCGACGCGGTTTGCGAGCTCGTCGAGCGATAAATCACGGATAAACTGTCCGTTGACCCAGAGTAGTCGTTTTTCGTCGAATCGTGCCCCGCTGCGCTGGACGCGGCTCAGTGAAAATGTGGCGATGAGCTCGTCCATGGTGAAAACTTCTTGTTCGGTGCCGTCGTTCCACCCCATAGTGGCGATGAAGCTGTCGAGGGCTTCTGGTAGGTAGCCGTCGCGGATGTAGTCGAGCACGTCTTTGGCGCCGTCACGTTTGCCTAATTTTTTATTGCCCTGCTCGTTCATGATATGCGGCATGTGCGCGAATATAGGAAGAGGGACACGCCCCTCTGCTTGCCCGCGAAGTGAATTCGCGGTCTGCGCTACTCCCCCTGAAGCAACTTCGTCGTGAGGATACTTGACGTCATAGCCGAGGGCTTCGTAGAGTGCCAGATAGTTTGGCATGCTAGAGATGAATTCTTGGCCGCGAATGATGTGGCTGATCTTCATCTCGGCGTCGTCGATGATGTGTGCGAAATTGTATGTCGGATAGCCGTCGGATTTGATCAGGATGATGTCGTCAATGACTTCTGGGCTCGTCGTGATGTCACCCATGACTTCGTCGTGGTAGCTATAGCTTTTGGGCTCTGAGCGGAATCGAAGTGGCATACTCCCATCCCATATGGGTGGGTTCTCGGGGCGAAAATCACGGTACAAAAAGGCTTTTTTGTCGCGCGTTGCCTGGTCGCGAAAAGCCTGGATCTCGGCCTGGGTATACGGGTCGGCGTAGGCTCGTCCGGCGTCGATCAGACGCTGTGCCCAGGCTCGGTAGGTGTCGAGGCGCTCGGACTGTTTGTATGGGCCATAGGGTCCACCGGTGTCGGGACCTTCGTCGTAGTTGAGATGAAGTGAACGCAGGCTCGCGATCAAGTGTTCGGCGCTGCCAGCGACTTCCCTCTTCTTATCGGTATCCTCAAGGCGCAGGATAAACTGCCCGCCTGCTTGCCGGGCAACGAGAAACGCGAAGAGCGCAGTACGGATACCGCCGACGTGTAGATATCCAGTCGGACTGGGCGCGAAACGAGTACGAATAGTCATAGTACTATTCTATCGTCTCTATCCTATAATCCAAAATTCGTTACTAGAGGCTGTTGGCGATTTTGATGACTTGGTCAGTCTGCAAAGGCGCATCGCCAGAGATCGTGAAGAGCACGCCGTGGTTTACCCAGGCGGCGTTTTGGCCGTAAGTGTAGACGGTGAGACCGCCTGATGAATTGATCGTGTAATCCCCGGTCTCGGCGGCGACGAGATTGTCGAGAACGGACTGAGAGTTCCAGGTGCTGCGCTGCTGGGAGATCGTGTAGCCGAGGTTTCCGCCATTTGCAGCAAAACTCAGCGTGACTTCGCCGTCTTGGTACGCGACCGGTCCATCAAAGCGGTAGCCGCTCGGAGTGTAGCCTGGATAGTCAGCGTCGACACCGGCTTGGTTGGCAGCGACACGGACGGAGAGGCTAGGCATGTTGATATATGAGAGATAGCCACCGAGGAGCATGACCGCGAAACAAGCGGTCATCACTGAGCTGACGCGACGCGGCGTGTGCTTTTTGACTTTGACGGCATGTTTGTTCGGCTGGGCCTCGGCGAGTTTGGTTGCGATGAGGTGATCTTTGAGTTCACGAGATGACATGGCTTTTTGGGGCTGCTTTGCGGCTTGGGCTGCGGCGAAACGCTGGTGAGCGGCCGCAACAACAGCTGAGTGATGGTCGCGCTGTACCTGGGTGTCGGTCTTGGGCTCGACGATAGGGTGCGGCGCGAATTTGGTGATGTGAGGACTCTTGGCGACATGGGCGTGCTCACGGTGTTGACCGGCAGCATGGTCGTGGCTACCAACTGGTTTTTTGACCAGGTCACGGCGCAGCGTGGCACTGTGCTTTGGTTTGACGTGCGCTGGCTTTGCTGCAGCACGTCTGACGGTGACGGTCTCCTGTGACGTGTTGTCGTGAACGGTCACTTTCTTTGCGGTCGTCTCATGATCAACAGGTAGACCACTGACTACGTCGTAGTGGCGACCATTGATAAAAATAGTATTTTTGCCCCTCATAAGTTCCCTCTATTTTTGTTGTACAATTTATCCTTACCCTTATCGTAAGCGTTTTTGCAGCAGAATGCAAGGGTGAGTTATGATACCATGGTAGTTATATGAACAACGCTCGTTTCAGTAAGCGCCAGCGACAGGCCCTCTTGTTTTTCACCTATGGTTTTATGACACTTGCGACCGTCGTGATATCGGCGATCTGTATCCTGCTCGTGCTCGGCTATCGGTTCGATATCAAGTCCAACCGCCTCGAGCAAGGCTCGCTCGTCCAGTTTCGCTCCATCCCTGACGGATCGGTCATCACGCTCGATGGCGTAAAGCTTGGTTTTACGACCCCGGGCAAGCTGGAAGTGTCAGCTGGACAGCATACCGTGACCTATAAGAAAGCAAAATATCTCGAGTGGACCAAAACGATCACCGTAGATGCTGGTGAGCTTCGTTGGCTCAACTACGCGCGACTGGTGCCGGAAAAGATCACAACCAAGCCGATCGTCGCGGCCAACGATGTATCAGAAGGATTACCGACCCCTGATCGCAAGTTTCTCGCGACTGTGTCGGCCGCTCGTCCTGGTGAGGTGGCTATCTACGATCTGCGCGATCTGACGAAAGTAACTTCGAAAGTCTACACTATCCCTGCTACGCTGATCACGACGCCCGATCAGGCATCGACATATCAGATCGTCGAATGGGACTCAGCCTCTCGCTATCTGCTACTCGCGCGTACGACCGGGACGACGACTGAGCATCTTCGCCTTGACCGAACGACGGACTCGGGGTCGGTAGTGAATCTGACCAAAGAATTTAGCCTGCCTTTTGCGCAGCCGCATTTTTCCGGGACAAGCGGCAACGTCTACTATGTCCTGACTGGTAGTGACCTGCGGCGTGTTGATCTCGGCAACAAATCGATCAGCGCACCACTGGTTGCGGGCGTTGAGAGCTATCAGCTGTACCACGAGAATGATATCGCTTTTGTCGCCGTACGCGCCGACAAAAAGATCGCCGGCGTGTATATCAGCAGCAAAGAGACGATCGTCCGCAGCTATGCACCGACTGATGTCGTGATGGTCGACCTCACGGAGTATTTCTCGGATTATTACTTGGCGGTCTCCCGTGCGGAGCGTGTCGAGATCGTCAAAGACCCGACGCAGGCTACGGCGTCAAGTACGAGCGCGCATTATGCGGTCTTCGATACGGCGTTTGTGCCGACTAAGCTTGATTTTGCCAGCAGTGGACGATTTTTGACGGCCCTATCCGGCCGTGCGTATCAGCTCTACGATCTCGAGACGGATAGCAAAGCATCAGTTAACATGGCGGATAGTGATCGCACCATGGCATCACCGCGTTGGATCGATGATTATTATCTCGCGGATATCGTGGACGGCAATGTACGGATCTATGAATTTGACGGCGCAAACACCCACACGATTACGAATGCCCAGCCAAGCTTACCAGTATTTTTCAGCGACAATGGCAATTTCTTGATCAGCTTTGGCCTGCAGGATGGCAAAATCGTCATGCAGTCATCGCAAATGGTCGTCAACTAGCACGAGACTTGTAGTCGGCGTTATCTAAAATCCGAACAAGCGATCAAACAACGTCGGTGAGTTACCGGAGATTGACGACGTTGATTCGGATGAGGTTGGCTGTGCGGCGACCGCTGCCTGGTCGGGGTTCGGGCTGACCTGCTCAGCGTGGACGAGGAAACGACTCTGGGCGGTACCGACTGGCGTACAGGTCACGAGAGTGACGGTGGGTCTAGTATTTTGCGTGACGAGTTTGGTCACGTCTTTGGGCGAAATGGTCTCAGTGCTGGTGACAGTGTAGGTGTAGCGGACGCTGTTGTAGTTGATGTAGAAACGGTCCCCTTCCTTCATCTGCTCGAGCTGGACGAAGATGAATTTGTAGTTGCCGTCGTCGAAGACGTCGTTGCTGGAGTGACCAAGAAAGACGGCATTCCCCTTCTCTCCCGGGTTGGCGCTAGCGCCTGGGATGGGATAATGTATCACGCCGTTTTTGAGAGCGGCTTGGACCTCTGGCTCGGCCAGTGTCGTCAGGCCGTAGACGACCGGAGCGTCGACATTGATCTTCGGGATGATGAGACGTGGCTCTGGGCCGACTTTGACATCGGCGGCATCGGCCAGGATGACATTTTGTGGGTTGATCGAGCCCGGGCTGATGTAGGCTTTGACCTGAGCAACGACGAGACGGTTGTACTGCAGGAAAAGGAAGAGGATCATGACGGCGACGGCACTAAGGATCGGGACGAAGTGCCGACTTGAGCGGACACGTTTGGCGTGAGATTCGATCTTGGAGGTGAGGTCGCTACGGATCTCGTGGAGGGCTTTGTCTTTGGTGACGATGCCGTCTTCGGCCGTATCTGGCGTGGTATCGCGGGATTGACGGGATACCTTCAGGAGTGAACCCTCGGCGAGTCGGCGCTGTTCGCGGGCATGGGCCTGCGAGAGATAGTAGCGCTCATAATACTGCTGGTAGTACTGCTGCCAGGCGGTGTGGTAGCGTTGCCATTGATCGTCGTTGACGTCTTTGACCTCTGTATTGTCGTGCGTGAGGTCGTAGGTGTGCTCGAGCTCCTCGGCTTTTGGCTCTGGCTGGGCGCTGTTTGGTTCGTCGTATAGATTGTCGATCTGCTGACGTATCAAAGCAACCGCGAGGTCGCGGTCTGGTTTTTGAGCTGGCTGGGAGTTATCCCGAGCGGGTACGCTCACGTGTTTCATATCATTTGGTTGCATCTAGTAATCCCACTCTGTTTTAGTATACAATTGTTAGGTCTCATTACCAAGTTTGGGTGAGTCCGACACTTGAGACGGACTACAGGGCAATTTAAAATTATTGTATGGATGGGCGAGTGGCGGAATTGGTATACCAACCAGCTTCGCTGGTTGCATATTATCCCTCTTGTGCCGCGATGGCGGAATTGGTAGACGCGCTAGACTCAAAATCTGGTGTCCATTAGGACGTGCTGGTTCAATTCCAGTTCGCGGCACCAGAGGTACAATATGTCGCGAGACAGCGCTCGTTACACTCGCTTCTGCGCCAACATCTGGTGATTGTCTTATGAAATTCCGATGAGGCTGGCGGCTATCGCCTCGAGCGGTTTCTTTGGCGTCCAGAGCTGGTAGCAGGCTGCCCTGGTCGCGGTAGTACCGCGCCAGATGAGCATCGGGTTGTCGAATTCCTGTGTGATCACCTGCCCGGCCTCAGCTATGACGAGTTGGTTTTGGTGATAGGTCACGATGATACAGGGGTAAGTCGTGGTGAATTTGTGCAGCGTATCGACGAGCAGGCTGAGCTGCATGCTAAAACTCAGCATCTTGGGGTAATACACCGCCTGGAAGAGCTTTTGGAGCTGCGCAAATGACAAGACGAGCGTGGTCGATGGCCTGGCGACCATCGTGGACGCGGCGTTTTTGAGTAGATCGACCGCGTCACGGGTGATGGTGAGTGGTCGGTCGGTTCTCAGGAGCGATTCGTAGATCATTGCCGTTTCGGAGTTTCGCCCAGCATCACCGATCAGCAGTGCGTGGTCAGCCCAGACGAGACTGGCCATCACGAGCGGCTCGGCGTCGCGGCTCATGCCGCCCGAGGGGTTACTCGGGACGTAGACGGTATCAAGAATCGTCGCCGGGATAGTCGCGCTGAGCGCATCAGGCAGTACAGCACGGACTTGGCCGGCACCGCAGTCGATGGCTTCTTGGTAGGCGGTGGCGACAGCGACAAATCCGAGCTTGTTGCCGCCGATGATAGCGAGTTTGCCTGCCCTGGTGCGCTGTTCTGGTCGGTTCCATTCGATATCGGGAAAAAGCGGCTTGTCCGCGGACTGTGTGCGCCAGTACGAGTTGTCCATAGTGGTGTTATGCCGCCGCGACGAGCTGCGTGTGAGCCCATTCGAGCATGCTCGTGGCGATTTCATAACCGTTGGCGCTACCTGCTCCACCGTGCATGATCGAGATGATAGCAGCAGCTGGGTCAAGGTCGGGGCCATTTTCAACCCAGTTGACGAGGTCGCCGTGAGTAGTGTCGGTCAGCCAGCTGAGACACATGATCGCCTCATCGAGACGTTTGATACGCTCTTCGTGGCCGACAGGAAATCGCGCGTCAAACCATTGTTGCCACTGCTCTGGACGAACCACGATACCGATAACGATGCTGCGGCGAAACGGCAAGGTGCGCATAAATGTCACCATGCTCGACAGTGTCTCGAGCATATTGAACTCCGCCGGATAGCCAGCGATGTCACTGCCGTAGAGATAGCCGGTGGTCGGGTGGACGGCGTACTGGACAAGCTCTTTGTTCTCGATACGATCGAGATACTGCGCGACGTGAGTATCGTCGTGCGGGAGGTACAAAAAGTGCCCGGGGATGTCATCAGGTCGCGGCGGACGCGTCGTCATATCGATGACATGATGACTGGTCGGGTCACGCTCGATCGCCTGCTCCATGATGTATGACTTGCCACAACTACTCGGCGAGACCATCATGAGGACGGATTTTTGGCGGAGTTGCTCAGCGATCGTTTCGTTGGGTTTGTACGCCAGCTGCATCATGCGTGCAGTGCTGAGGCGGCTTTGGACGGAGGGATTGAGGCTCGTATTCATACTTCTACTATACACTACACCTCGATTGAGACAGGACAATGATCGGAGCCCATGACGTCGGGGTGGATCTGAGGATTGGTCACCTGCCCTGCGGTTGCGGCGCTGGCCAGCCAGTAGTCGATGCGCCAGCCGACGTTGCGAGCACGGGCGTTGGCCCAGTGTGTCCACCAGGTGTAAGCTTCGGCTTTGTCGGGGTTGGCGGCGCGAAAGGTATCGACAAATCCAGCGTCGAGGTAATCCTGGAAGCGTTCACGCTCTTCGTCGGTGAAACCATGCTTGCCGACATTTGCCTTGGGATTCGCCAGGTCGATATCGGCATGGGCGACGTTCATATCGCCGCAGTACAGTACTGGTTTGGTCTGCTCGAGCTGCTGTAGGTAGGCCAGGCAGGCTCGGTCCCACTGGTCGTAGCGGAGGCTGAGGCGGCTGAGGTCACCTTTGCTGTTCGGTGTGTAGCAGGTCACGACCCAGTATTCATCAAACTCAGCCGCGATGACACGGCCTTCGGTGTTTGGGTCGCCGTAGGTGTCGCCGGTGACGTGGTATGTTTGGATGATTTCGTCTGGGAAGCCATCGATGTATCTGAGCGGCTTCACTTTGGAGAAGATCGCCGTACCAGAGTAGCCTTTCTTGACCGCGCTAAAGAAGTGCTCGTGATACTGCGGCAGATCGAGCTCGACCTGACCTCTCTCGGCCTTGGTCTCTTGTAGGCAGAGGATGTCGGGGTCATGCGACGCGACAAAATCTTGCAACGCACCTTTACTGAGCACCGCGCGGATGCCGTTGACGTTCCAGGAGTAGAGTTTCATAGATTTAAGTATACGACATTATTTAAAATCGTGATGATATGTTATAATATGTAATTAGTCCAGTTCATCATAGAACCGAAAGTAGTGTGATAATTCGTGTTAGTTGATCCGATGGCAGTGCTCGCGGACATCAATGCCGCTGATGCAGCGGCGCAAACCGCGCGTGAGCTCCAAGAACGAGAAAAGAAGCTCATCGTAGGTCGGGCTGATGCACGGCGAGTTATCGAAGTCATCGATGAAATCTGTTGCGTGCCAAAAGTGCGGAATAGACCGTGGCCTTCCCGTGACATGCCGGGTCCTATCAGGCTCGTCTTCCATGCGAAGCATCTTGTGAGTGGTAAGTCGGAGCACGAGATTGTCGAGTTCGACTTTCCCGATGGTCTTACCGTTGCTCGGCTGGATCAGAACACGTTCAGTCTGAGAAGTCCGAAGGGTGATAGGACATTGGTTCTTGATCGGTACGGTCCTCTCTGGTTGGTGTTCTCATCGCCGAAAGGCTTCTGGCAAGGCAACGCAGCAGCGGGGCCTCGACGGTCCCATGGTGCGACGGCCGATTCTGGCCGTAGTTGAGCCACAAGAACTGGACGTTACCGCCCTCTCTCCATCTCGGAGGTGGGCGGTCGTTCAATTTTAAGGCCATGCTACACTAGAAATATGTACAAACGAATCTTACTCAAACTATCAGGTGAGCAGCTCGCAGGGGCGCACGAATTCGGCGTCGATCCAGAGATCGCGAGGTTTCTCGCCGATGAAATCAAATCAGTCGCGAGCACTGGCGCGCAGATCGCGGTGGTGGTCGGTGGCGGCAACATGGTCCGTGGTGCCGAGGTAGCTGGCAATGGTATCCGCCGCGTCACTGCGGACCAGATGGGTATGCTGAGCGGGCTGATCAACGCCATGGCGTTGACTGACATCTTCGAGAGCGAAGGCCTGGCGACGCGCTGCCTGAGCTCGGTATTTGTCGAGCAGCTGGCCGAATCATTTTCCTACCGCCTGGCCGAAAAACACCTCCAAAACGGCCGCGTGCTGCTGATCGCTGGCGGTATGGCTCGGCCATACTTTAGCCACGATACCGCCGCCGTGAGCCTGGCGCTCGAGCTGGACTGTGAAGTAGTGCTCAAATCGACCAAAGTCGATGGCGTCTACGACAAAGACCCAGCGAGGCACGACGACGCGGTGAAACTAACGAGCCTAACGCTCGCCGAAGCCGCTGCCAACGAACACATCCGCGTCATGGACCGCGCCGCCCTCGGCCTCGCCGCCGAGCAGCACAAACCGATCCTCATCTTCGACGCTTTCACGCCCGGCAACCTCGCCCGCGTCGTCAAGGGTGAGAAGATCGGAACGTTACTGAAATAATTATCTTACACTGTCGACGAAACATCGCATCGTCGAAACTGTGAGATAGACAAGCGAGTATTTTAGTTACCAGAGGGATCGGTAGAACTTGCAACCGATCCCTCATGACCGTGTCATTACTCGGTATCGGCAACGAAACCCTTGTGATCCTCCCACCATTTGACAGGGGGCAACTTGCGGGCATCCTGAGGGACAATCTTGAGTGCCTGGCATATTGCAAGTTGACTCGCTTCGAGTCGCTCCTGTTCCTCATGGCTGAAGAGATTCTTGTCCTCGATGAGCGTGGCCACGATGTGCGCGCCGAGCACCAGCCACAACACAGCCATGCTGATGATGTAGAACTGGGCGATTCCGCGCATCGCGAGACTCTTCGGGTAGAAGTCGCCGTAGCCGACGGTGAAGCCGGTGACGGTTGCCCACCACTGACCTTCACCAAACTTCGCGTCTTCCATGATGGAGAACATGATGCCGGCGAGAAGGTGGTCGATCACGATCAAAAACAAGACCCAGTGGGCCCGGCTCATCACGCGCCGAACCATCCTGATGATACCCATCTGATTCCCCAATCTCACTCGCTTGTCTAGCACGGATGTGCTTGTGCTGATTATATAACAAAACTAGTTATATATCAATAGCTACACGGGGTTAGTACTGCCAGAATGAAAAGATAGGGCTGTTAACACGCTGGGCCCTAAGGCTCAGCCAGTTAATGTCGATCTGTATTTTTGTCTTATCACTTTTCGCTGTTTTCAGCTCGTCAGTGTGCATACACATGCACAGAAGTGATATCGAGAGGTCAAGCTGCAGAATCCATATGATGGACTCAACACAGAAAGACCTCTCTTTGGCGGGGGTGACCTGCGAGAGCTTGTGGCCCTCAGAGTGCAGGTACCCCCGCCGTATGCCCGTTATTGCGCGGGCGGAGAGGTGAACTACGCGTTCAGATAGTTGAGCGCCGCCTCAACTACGTTCGCAACCACGATAGCCGAGGCGATCGTGATGGCGCCATGGATGCTGGATGCGATCGCATGGCCGTCGGACTGAACGGTGCGCACGCTCGCTCGAACGACCAGCCGACTGACCAGCCAGCGGACGATGAGCAGCATGATGATCGACAACAGGGCGATGACGAAGAAGCCCTTGATGTTGTCCGACCAGTCAGTGAAGTCGCCGGCGACACCCACACGGGTGACGACAGACGCCCCCACGAGCAGGCTTGCCAACTCGAACGCAGCAGAGTTGTCACCTGACTGGAGTCGCTCCCTCATGTTGTACGGGGTGATCAGCTCGTAGAGCCAGTACACTCCCGTGACAAAGCCGAGGCCGAGGAGGTAGAAGACGACCGTGCTCGCGAACGACAGCCAATTGCTCGAAGCGCTTCCTGTCAAGGAGCCGTTGAGCAACCAGCCGAGCCCGACGTAGAAGCCGCACTCGACGATGCCGATTGCGGTGTTGCCCTGCAGTAGCAGGGTCGTGTTTTGGATCCTCGGCAGTAGCACCCAGTCCACCACGAAGCGGGCGGTCAGGATGGCGAAGAAGACCCAGGCACCTTCCAGCAGCAGCCAGAAGGCCGACCACCAAGGGTGCTCCGGGTCCGAGTCCGGCAAGACGGCCATCATGCCGATGAGCTGGGCAGCGAGGAGGCCGACGCGTTGGAGCGCGTAGGCACCGTTGCCTTTCAGGAAGAGCTCGTCATGGTCGTCGAACTGGGTGATCTTGTCGATCACCTTCCACAGCAGCCACATGTAGCCGAGGACGATCGGGATCATCAGCAGGAGCCTTGGGATGCTCCATGCCAGGGTGTCATTCATGTTTCACGCCTTGTCTCGGGGATGGAACCCCGCGTAGGGGGGATGTCGGTTGGTTTGCTAGCTGTGTCCTGCGGGACGTAAACGGTGGTGACCGTGTCCTGGATCGGTACGTACGGGGCGTCCGTCGGGCTGAATGTGCGCTCACTGCCCACTACGCAGTGGGGGATTAAGTGCGAGTCGTCGTCGGTGACGGGGCTATCAGTCTCGAGAATCCCGAGTCCGGAAGCTTGTCCGTCTACAACGAAAACCTTGCACAGCCAGTACGGATTTCTCTCGTCGTCACATGAGAACTGCGGGGGCAGTACCAGTTGCTGAACGACGAATGGCCCGTTGCTGTATTCGCCACCGGTCTCGTGGATGATTTTGCCGTCCCGCATCATCAGGATGTTGCTTCCCTGGTGACCGTTGACGGGCTTACGGACGTAGTCGCGCCACTCTGACGGCTGTTCACCGTCAAAGTAGGTGGGGATCAGGTAGCGATTCTTGTCCGGATCGCTTCCGTATAGCTCCCACAGCGCGACGAGGACAGCCTTGTTCCACAGCATCTTCCAAGGGGGCTCGATCCAGATCGTGCCGCCTGCAGATGCCATGTCGTCGAACGCAGCCTTGCCGAACTCGTCTTGGATGATCATTTCCCACGGATAGAACTTGAAGCACACTTCGATGTGTGCCCCGCTCTGGTCGTAGAATCGACCATCTTCGCCAAGTGCGATGTCCTCGATCTGGACCACGTGTACCGTCAGGCCAGCCTGCTGGCACATGTCCGCGATATACAGCGTGTTCATCATGTCTTCGCCGCTCTCGTCGAGACGAGAGTAGGCGAAATAGATGTCAGGCTTGTGGCCCAAACGCTGTTTGAGGACCTGGCCGTTGCGCCTCCAAGCCTCGATGAGACGTGGACCGATCAGGTTGTACTGATCGATGCCGGTGTTGGTCTGTCGGAGCCATTCCCACTGGACGTATCCGGTCTCTGGGAGGCCCCCGGCTGCGTCTGCGTTGATCTCGTAGAGCCTTGGGGTTCGGTAGGCGGGATCGGGGTGATCCACGCCACCAAATGCCCAGTCGGTGGTTGCGAGCACGCTGACAACTGGGTCATCCTCCCAGGTCTTGAGGACCATAGGAATAGCCCAGTCTGGGATGCCCATTCGTCGCATGAAGTCGGGACGCTCGGCGATGTAATCGCCTGCCTTGATCAGCATGGCGAATATGGCTTCGGACGCCACGACAAGTGCATCGATGTCGGCTGTTCTCATCGCGGCGTATCTTTCATCTCCCGCCCAGTAGCTATAGCCCGGCAGTCGTGGAAGCTCGTTGTAGACGAGCCCTTGCAGCCGGACTAGTGCTCGCCAGTTTGGTCGTGGGCGTGGGGTGCGCATGCACTGCACGTCAGCCTCCCGCGCTTCCACCACCGCGGGCGCCGGATCCGCCAGAGACCTTGCCTCCGCCGCCTCCGAAGCCGCCTGAGCTACCGCTTGCTGGCTTGGCGCCACCGGAGCTACCGCCACCGGTTGCCGGCTTGCCGAAGCCGCCAGACTTGGTGGAGCCGTTGGTGATCTTGCCAGTGGACGGCAGGCCGGCGTTGCTGCGGGCGGTGCTGTCCTTGGGGTCGATCCTGGTCGGCGTCCCGTTGGTGTTGTAGACGGTGATGTTGGTGCCCGGGGCCAGCCCGTAGGGGTAGTACCCGTACCAGATATAGAACGGGTGTGGATACGCCGGACCGGCATATCCAGGGTCGCAGTATCGGTCGTCGATGACGACTCCTTGGTCGTCGACGCAGTACGCGACTTGTTCGGCACCTCCGTCACTGCTGCCGCAAGCGCTGAGGCTTGTAGCCGCAGCAAGAACCAGAACGGGAATAACTCCCGCGGAGCGATTCATGTCTCTCCTGATTTCGTACTAGTAGTTCACCTCAAATTTAAGGTTCCGAGAAAGCGAGCTTCCCGGACTGCCTTTCATTGGGCGTTGTACGGGAAAGCGGGTGCTTTCTCCTTGGTAGCGACTAGTGGAACTATCCCCTAATCTTCACAAAGGAGAAAACAACGTATTCAAACATATTAAGTTATAGCAGTTAATTGATGATTAGTCAATCTGTTGGTATCGTTTGTAATGATAGCATTGGTCGCGCTTTGGCTTCTGTATCGCCACAAGAAAACGCCTGAAACGTATCGGTACAAACTATTCGCCTTAGTGTGCGAATGCTTATCCCCGAGACGCTCGAGGCGTTCATGGCTTGGGCACTGCTGTTTCGGTAATCGGTAGGAACACTGGATGTCCTTGCCGCTTAGTGATCACTCGTGATCACCATAACTACACTATAGGGCATTTATGGTGATATGTCAATAGTCAGGGCGCCTCTGTTTGTGTTGTAATTTATTCATCGCATACTACTTACTACAAAAAAAGAACCGCCTGGTTCTCGATAGATTAGTTGTTGGGTGCCACCCCGTCCTCGACGGATGCCGAGGACGGGGTGGACTTATGTGGAATCATGCACGCACCAGCACTGCGTTGACTACTCAGTTTTGCCCATCGTGGCGACTAGAAGCCGCCACTATCGGTGCCACCTCCTCCGCCGAAGCCACCACTATCAGAGCCTCCGCCAGATGGTGATGGAGATCCCCAACCGGGAGGGTTGTAGGGGGTAGAATTGTCACTGGAATACCCGCCGACGACGACCGTGCTGCTCCGGTAGGAGCGATCACGCTCATCCTCTGCATCCTCGAAATCCTTCCTGGCTTTCTTGTATGCCAGGCTGGCTTGTCTGGTCGCTGATTGTGCGGCCGCGAGGATGTCGTTCGGTCGGGTCACCGTCTTGGCCTTTGCCAGTTGTGACATGGCGCCGCGGAGGTGCTCCTTCGCATCGCGATTCACGTCTGACTTGTGGTCATCGATGTACTCGCGAGCACGAGATACTTCCGCCTTGGCCGCCGCGAGTGCTGACTGGGCATGCTCGCGACGCTGTTCGGCGGCGTCATGTCCCATCACCACTTGCTCATGGATACGAGTGATGATCTCTTCCGCCTCAAGCGCGAGCTTGAGGTTGGTGAGATAGCGGGGTTGCCGTTCGGAGGGGCTGGACCTGACCCGACGAAGGGTCGCTCTTACTCCTTCGAGAGAGTTCCACAGGCTATCCTCGATGTCGCCACCGTATTTATTGATATCGCTGTCTATCGCTGTCAAGGCATCTCTGACGCGCGCTATGACAAGCGGTAGCTCCGTCTTCGCACGCTCGAGGTTCTTCTCGAGCTCATGGATAGAGCGGAGCAGGCCTTCGGCCTCGTCCATGAGGCTGCTGCCTTGGACGAGGTGATCGTTGGCGGTCTTCCACTCTTGCTTGTCCATCGTGGCTGCGGCAAGGGCGGCTTCAAGTCTTGCAGCGGCCTGGTTGGCGCGCTTTTGTGACTCGACGCCGTTGCCTTTGATGGGCTTCCATGACTCAGGGTTGTAAGCGAGTTTGATCTTCTCGTCGAACACCTGTCGTGCCGCTTGCAGCAGCGCGTCGTAGCCTTCCAGCCTCGACCGTAACGTAACGATACCGTCAGAAACCAGCTGGCGGATCGAGACGAGGGATTCGTATGAGGCCTGGCTCGTGATGACGCACTTTCGCGCTTCTTCGAGCAGAGAGAGCGAGGCTGGCTGCCCCGTCATCTCAGTGGCGTTCATGAGAGCGGTGCGAGCTTGTGTGACCGACGCAAGGATCGAATCGACCTTGATACCGGCGATCCCCAAGCTTTTTGTGTCCATCTCGACGGCGTCGAGCTGCTTGTTAAGCTCGGCTGCGTCGTCTTTGACGTTGCCGATCCTGCGGAGAGCTTCCGCATAGAGAGTGTGAAGTTCGCCAGATGTCTGAACGGCCTGATCGGCACTTCTGCTCGCCGAGCTGTAGCGATCAGCCAGGACTCGCCAGGTTTGCGTGTCTGCTGACGTCACGGTGCTCGGATCGGGCGAGGTAGCAAGAATGGCACGAGCCTCTTCTGTGCTGCGGGCGATGGTCTCGGCGAGTGCTGATGCGCGAGAGCGGTAATCACCTCCTAATTCCTTGAGGAACTTTACCTTGGTGATACTCGTTGGAGGGTGTTCGTCCTGGGCCAGTTGCTCAAGTACGCCGGTTGCCATACCGTGCGCCATCCATGCATCCTGCCGGGCTGCCTGGAAAGCTTTGTGATCCTTGCGCTTCTTCTGTATGCGGGAGTAGAGCCTCCAGCAGAGGTGCAAGGCGACGCCAACTCCAGCCAGCCCGATGAGCCATCCAAGAATCTTCCAGAGCCCAGAGGAATCGGGCGCGACCGTTAGCGGGCTGCTTGATGCCGGCGTGTCGCCGCTGCGCTGGATGGGGTGTCGGTAGGCGTCGATGACGCGACCGGTCTCGTTCATCCCGTCGATGATCCCGCGGGCGTAGTTGCCTGCTTTGAGTTGCGGGTTCATGACATTGTTGCGGATGTTTGCACCGGTCATGGGGCCGTCGTAGGAGCCGCCCCAGCCGATCAGGCTGCCGTTCGGGTTGGTGCTGACGCCGAAGACAAGGATGTTCGCTCTCGCGTTGTCCTTGAACTCGGTGCCGCCTTTGTACCCGTCCGATTGCCAGTTCTTGCACGATGCGATGAAGGGCTTGAGCCAGTTATCGATCGGGCCGGCATTGGTGTTCGTCCTTACGAACACGACTGCGCCGACCTTGCTCGCCAGGCTGTTCGCAGCTTGATCGACTGCGGCCTTCTGGTCTCCGAGCAGGTTGCCGTCATCGACGACGGTCTGGGTGCAGGTGTCGTCGGCTGCGCTTGCACTGGTCTCGCTCATGAAGATGGGCGAGAGGAAAAACAACAGTGCGAGAGCCGCACGACGAAGTCGTTTCGATGGTGATGACACGGGCTCACTTCCTTTGTTGTGTGAGTAGCCAAATTGTGGGGTGCATGAAAGTCACGTCTCTGTTACGAGGCGCAACTGTCCAAATATAAGTATGGCATGATTTTTATAAAAGCGCAATTGTCAGAACAGATATCATCTCATGTTGCAAATTTATCAACGAGTCCGAAATTTGCTGTTGCTTTTGATCTCGCTAGACAGTGCGGCGGGTGTCGCGTTCTTCGGCGCGTTTCTTGAGGGTTTGTCGTTTGTCGTAGAGTTTTTTACCACGGCCGAGGGCGATGACG
>JBATPJ010000004.1:0-14210 GCA_049291395.1 Saccharimonadales bacterium (SeqCode)
CTGGCTTCGTGGGCTCCGGCACCGAACCAACCCCAGTGAGCGATGCTGAGATCTCCAAGATCAAAAAGCGTATGGGCGTCGAGGATCCAAAACACCACATCGACTATCAGATCGGCGAAGTCGTGAATATCACCGATGGTCCGTTCAAAGGCTTCGATGGCGCCATCAGCGAGATCGACACCCAGAAGGGCAAGATTCGTGTCCTGGTCAGCATGTTTGGTCGCGAGACACCAGTCGAGCTCGATGCACTGCAGGTCAAAAAAGTCTAGTCGCTGGCGTCGGCCGCTTGCCAAATACGACATCACTTGGTATAATCGACCACTGTTACGCACGATGCGATAGGATCGCAAGAATATAGAATAGTGAATATAGAATATGGCACGCTTCACGCCATGACCGCTATATACCATATTCTATATACTATATACTTCTAAATTTTCGGAGAAAATTACAATTATGGCTAAGAAAATCATCGGTAACCTCAAATTCCGCGTCCCAGGTGGCCGCGCGACGGCAGGTCCTCCAGTCGGAAGCACCCTCGGTCAATGGGGCCTCAACATGATGGATTTCATCAATCCATTCAACGACGCAACCAAAGAATTCAACGGCAAAGACGTCATCGTCCACCTCCAGGTCTTCGAAGACCGTACCTTCACCTGGAAATGCCTCGGTCAGCCTGTCGATGAGCTTATCAAAGAAAAGATCGGCATCAAATCTGGCTCAGGCAAGCCTCACAGTGACAAAGTCGGCAAGATTACTCGTACTCAGCTCGAGGAGATTGCGACTGTCAAGATGGCTCAGCTCAACGCCAATGACCTCGACGCCGCCGTCAAAGTCGTCGCCGGCACCGCCCGCAGCATGGGTGTGACTGTCGAAAAATAATTGTTCTAAGACCTTGCTATATACCAAAGACGCCCTCATGTCGGGCGTCTTTTTGATGATACAGGTTGACCCGGACGCACACGACGTCCGGGAGACCCTTATACACCTTTCTTCCTAGGCTAGGCTGAAGTCCTACGGTGACACCTGGCGATGGTTGCGCTCCTTGATGAGGAACGCCGCGACGAGCACGGCGATGAGCGTGTGCCACAGCAGGTGTGGCACCACCATTGCGGTCCCCGTCCAGACAGCGGCGAGCGCCAAGGAATCGAGGCGGTCAGACATGCCACCGTGGCCCGGGATCGTGTTGCCGAAATCTTTGATCTCGAGTAGACGCTTGATCTTACTCGCGAACAGATCACCGGCGACTGAGATAATCGGGATCGTCGCAACCAGGAACAGGCACCTCTCGTAGTCGAGCGGCGTCTCGGTTGCCCACGCAATCCAGATAACGACAGATCCCATGGTGGTCCCACTCAAGCACCCGGTGATGAAACCGGTGAGCGACTTGTTGGGGGACACAGCTTCGAAGAACGTGCCTTTTTCTCCGAATCTGCCACCGAAGAACCACCCGCCCGCATCGGTAAAAGTTGATGCAACAACGGTAAGTCCGATGATGGCCATCCACTGCGGAGACGTCCGCAGCACAATGGCGTAGCCCATGCCGACAACGACATAGACTCCGAAGACCCACATCATCACCTGCGTGCCTGGCTTGCCCCGCGCCTTGTCGCTGAGGCTCATCAGCTCGCCGACAGCGTAAGCTGCCACTAACGTCATAACCCCGAGCCAGACATACTGCTGCCACGGACTTGCCGCGACAATCCCGACGAGGAGAAGTGCTGAGATCAACTTCTCGCGTCTCGAGACAACTTTTTCAGCATTGCCCATCAGAGTCTGCCTCTCTATCCTAGAATTTTGAAGGTACAGGTCCTCGCATATCGTATCAGGTCCTAAATGATAAACCAACCAATAACAATATACTTTCCATATGTAAAATGTTATAATTACAGTCAATACAACATAATTTGTGGGAGCGTGTCATCTGAGACGCGTTTGCACCACGAAAGGATACACGAGATGGCCAAAAAAGCCGAACTGCTTGAGCAAGCTCACAAGCTAAAGCTTGAGGTGAGCAACCAAAACACGATCGCCGAGATCGAAGCAGCCCTCCAGGCTGCAGCCGGCAAGGAACAAGCCGACGAAGACGTCATCACTGAGCGCAAAGCTGATGTCGCCAAGAGCGGCAAACGAAGCGAAAAGGCTATCGCAGAAGCTGAAGAGCACGCCGAAAAAGAAGCGCGCAAAGAAGCTCACGACACGACTCCACTATCTGATGAGGCTGCTGCTCACGTCAAACGTGGTCCCGCACCAAAAGCCCGCCCACACCACGAACGCAAAGGCAAAAAATACCGCGAAGCCTACGCCAAGATCGAGCAAGGCAAGACCTACTCACTGGCTGACGCACTCGCTCTTGCTATCGAGACCAACCCAGCAAGCTTTGACGCCAGCGTCGAGACGCATATCGTCCTCGGTGTTGACCCACGTCAGGCCGACCAGAACATCCGCGCTACCGTCAGCCTGCCGCACGGCAGTGGTAAAACCATCCGTGTCGCAGCATTTGTGCCTGCCGATGAAGCCGAAGCTGCGACCAAAGCCGGTGCAGATATCGCCGGCGAGGACGCTGTCATGGCGCTTCTCGACAAAGAAAAGCTTGATTTCGACATCCTGATCGCCACTCCACAGCTCATGCCAAAGCTTGGCAAATACGCCCGTCTGCTTGGGCCACGTGGTATGATGCCGAACCCAAAGAGTGGTACGGTCAGTACAAACGCAGCCAAAGCCGTCAAAGAAGCCAAAGCCGGCAAGGTCGAATACCGCGTCGACAAACAATCGATCGTTCACCTCAGCGTCGGCAAAGTCAGCTTCGGCAACGACAAGCTGCTCGACAACGCCAAGGCATTTTTCTCCAGCCTCCAGAGCGTCAAACCATCGAGCATCAAAGGCGTATACATCCAGTCAGTCCACGTCACCACGACCATGGGCCCTGGTATCAAAGTTGACACTAGTAGTCTCTAACACACTGCGCGATCTCGTAACTATACCCAGTCTGATGGCTGGGTATAGTTTATATCGTATCTCTACGTTGCATATCTTATTTACTTTTTGTGACGATCGTTCGAAAAAGTAAACAACTCGTCAGCGATGAAGATATTTGCTACTATGGGCTATGTATTACCGGACATAAACGAGGAGGACGATATGCAACCAGAGGACGTAACACCTGAAGCAGATGGTTACTATGGTGAGGGCGAAGAGGGCGATCAAGAGGTAGACCTGAGCGTCTTAGACGATGACCAGCAATCCGAAGAGTAATCAGTCTCGACATATGAAAATTGGGGTGGTCGTGCCCCATATTTTCATGCATCGCGACATCTTGCCGCGGGTGATATTTTCGCCGGGCCATCTCGCCATCGACCTCGTCAACGGTCTTCACGCACGTGGCCACGAGGTGACACTGCTGTCTCCGGGCCCTGTCGATGTCGACTGCCGCAATCTGACGGCCGATCTGTCACTGTTCGAGGCCGAACTCGCTCGACGAGGTGACAACTATGTCGATTTGCTTCGCAAACATCCGATGACATTCGTGACACTTGCTCGCCAGGTGCAAGCCGAGCTGATCGCACGAGCCTACGCTATGGCAAATAGTGGCGAGTTCGATATCGTGCATATCTATACCAACGAAGAAGAGATAGGCTACACCTTTGTCGAACTATGCAGCAAACCGGTCGTCTTCACGCATCATGATCCATACAATTTCTTGATCCGCTACAAATCGATCATGCCGCGCTACAAGCATCTCAACTGGATATCGATCAGCCAGGCGCAGCGCCGCACCATGCCAGCCGACACCAACTGGGTCGGCAATGTCTATCATGGGCTCAATGAGCCGAAACTTACACCTGTTGTATCTCCATCCCGGGATTATTTTGCTTATCTCGGTCGCATCATCCAGCCCAAAGGCGTCCATCTCGCTATCGCCGCAGTTCGCAAGTACAATGAGACGGCTGCCACACCCCTGAAGCTCAAAATTGCCGGCAAACACTACGCCGAGTCCAGCAAAGATAGCTACTGGCAGACCGCAATTCTCCCCGAGCTCGATGACACGATCAAGTACGTCGGTTTCATCGATACCCAGGAAGCCAAACGAAATTTCCTGGGCAACGCACGGGCACTGCTCGTGCCATCACTATTCGACGAACCATTTGGCATGGTCACTATCGAAGCCTTTGCCTGCGCCACGCCCGTCATCGCTCTCGACTCCGGCGCGCTACCGGAAGTTATAGACGATGGCAAGACGGGATATATCGTTACCAAAAGCCATAACGACACGGACACAGTTGCGGAGCTATCCGATCGGCTACACCAGATCGAGATGATTGATCGTACCGTCGTTCATGACGTATATGAGCAAAGATTTACTTCAAAGCGTATGATAGAAGAATACGCCCATATACACCGTTCGCTTATCAAAATTTGAAGCTACGACCGACCATAGCGCGCGATAATACTCTCGCATTCACGGCGAACACTGTCATTCTGAAACCCAGTTGTGTACATGCAGCAAAACGCATATCGCCAGTTCGGATCTGCCCTTGCTCGCCGAACAATATCTTCAAGATACGTATCAGCATCTGGTCGCGACATTAGATCTTCTAGCTCGCCAGCTCCGATCACCGACAAAATGAGCCTATCATCTGTTTGGTGCATAATCTCATCCATAACGCCGATCGCAGTCTGCGGATCCGTCTCGACAAGCGTAGTAAGATCCAACTCATCGCCGTCGCGGTCTGCCTCTGGTCTGCTCCAGTATTCTATGTATTGTTGGGCGGCGTCACTCATTTATGTACACTATACTATCACAAGATCAGTCTTGATTCGGGGATGCGACTGATAGTTTTCGAGGACAAAGTTTTCTTCGCGGAAGTCGTCGATCGAGGCGACGTCACCGACTATTTTGAGGCGAGGGAAGGGATAGGGTTTGCGGGCAATCTGCTCTTTGGCGACGTCGATGTGGTTTTTGTACAGATGTGCCGAGCCCGCAGAGATGATCAGTTCGCGTGGTTCGAGACCGGTCAGATGCGCCACCATATGCAGCAGCATGGCGTACTGCGCGATGTTAAACGGTGCACCGAGGAAGACATCCCAGCTTCGCTGATAGAGGTGCAGCCGCAGCTTGCCCTTCGTCACGTCAAACTGGAACATCGTATGACAGGGCGGCAGCCGCATCTCATCGAGCTCGCCAGCATTCCAGGCGCTGATGATGATAGCTTTGCTATCGGGGTTCGTCTTGATCTGCTCTATCGCCCAGGCCAGCTGATCAAACTCAGTGCCATCTGCTCGTTGCCAATGTCGCCACTGCACACCATAGACACGACCAAGATCTGTCCGACCTTCGTGCAAAAATCCATCCCAATAATGAATCTTGTGATCATGCAAGTAGCCAACCTCGGAGCTGCCCGAGATAAACCAGAGTAGTTCATGGAGCAGTATTTTAAATGGCATCTTCTTGGTGGTGAGCAGCGGGAAACCATAGCGCATATCAAAGCGGATCTGCGTCCCGAAGACACTGGTGATGTCATGAATGCCACGGCTTTTTTTCGTCCGACCCTCGTCGATGATCTGCTGCATCAGCTCTAGGTATTGGTATTCGGGATGTTGTTTCATCTCAGCTCCTTTATTTGTTTGGTTTTGATACCAGCACTAGCGAGGATGTCGAGCGCGGCTTTGTCCCACCATTCGTAGAGATAGACGACTTCGCCGATCGTAGTCTTCGCGATCTCGGTAGCACAGGCGATACACGGCGACATAGTGACGAGTAACGTCGCGTCCGCAATATTCACATTGTTATCGGCCGTAGCACGGAGGGCCGCAATTTCCGCATGGATGACATCTGACCGCGTCACTAGTTTGCCGTCGACGATATGCTCCATAGACTCGCCAGTCGGATTGTAATTCACCCCGCTCGATACGATCGCCCCATTCTGGATAATGAAACAGGCCACACCGCCGAGCGTAGCCTGCGGTACTTTGGCTAATTTCTTCAGCGGTCCGATATAATCATGTAGCTCGAGCATATTACTCATATTTTTTCTCAAAGCGTTGCGCTAATTTTTGCATTTTGTCAGCCTGAGCGCGATATTTTTCGGCGTTTTCATACGGCGTATCGGCTAGTTCACGATAATTCCAGGTACTAAGATCAGGTCCATCAAATGGCACGCAGTGGAAATGCAAATGCTCGACCGTGCTCTGAGCCTCGCTGCCGTCTTTTTGGACGATCTGCATACCTTTGACACCGTGTACATCACGGATCATTTTCTTTGCCAGGTAAAACATCTTGCGCATCGTCTCCCATTCGAGCGGCGTCAATTCTTTGACCGAGCGAATGTGACGCCGCGGGATGACGAGCAGATGACCGTCGATATACGCATAGGCCGGTACGGTCATGTAGACATCATTTTCCGCATATATTTCGTGCTGTGGCTGCGCAGTATCATGATCGCAAAACACGCAGCGCCCAACCGTCTGCCAGATCGTATCATAGGCTCCCGACGTACGAGCGGTCTTGTACGACTCTTCTTGCTGTAATTGCTCAGGCGTTAATTTCACACGGCGCTCCGAGTTACGAGGCACGAGTTACGAGTCACGAAGAATCGCGGGAGTGTGGATGCGGCTCGAAAATTGATACTCAATTTTCGTCGTACGTCGTACGTCGTGTCTCGTGTCTCGTGCATTATTTCTCCTTAAGCGGGTCCTTCCGGTACTGCATAAAATCTTTCAGCACGTCACTAAGATGCCCGCCGATCGCGCGCTGCAAGATCTGCGTTGTTGAGATGCTGGTTGATTGGCGATCGACGACGATGACTTCGCCACCGTATTTGGTGACGGTCGCGTATTCTTTCGATGATTTGTAGTCGGCTGTCCAGTCTTCTTTGACGGTGACATAAGTGTCTGGCCGCAGCAAACCAAGCGTCGGCACACAGCTCGGCTCAGGAAGTATCGTGACAAAGTCCACGGTGCGCAGAAATGTCAGCATCTCAGCGCGGATCTTCTCGTCAAGAATCGGTTTGTTGGGGCCTTTGACTGATTTGATCGCGGCATTGCTACTGACCCCGACGACCAGGATATCACCGTAGCTTTTGGCCTTTTCCAGGTAACGGCATTGACCGGCGTGGATCAAATCCCAACTACCCGCCGTAAAGACGATCCTTTTGTCCTTCACTTTCAACTTTTCATGCAACGTCATCAGATCACTCTGCGAAATCAGCCGTTGTCGCCACGACGTGGTAGCCATATGGTTCTCCCTCACATGTTATAGCGCTAGTATAACACTTTACGGGCGATCAGGATATCGCGCGTCCGACGAAAATGGTGGTTTTGGTCCAGCGATTCATAGGGATTGTCACGAAGAAATTTATAAAAATCATATAGTAGCATCATGGCGACGAGTGGCTCGAGTATCCCTAGCTCCGCAGGCTCGCATATACCACCACCGCGCTTCATATAGCCCGACTCGATGAAATATTTGTAGATCTTCTCGGCTGGCTTGCTATCGCAATCAGTGTAGAGGAATGCCAGCGTCCGGGCGAGGTCAAATATTCGTGGTCCATATGCGGCCTTTTCAAGATCGATGATGCCGCTCAATGTCACTGTCCCGAGCTGATAGCGCGATACGGGCTGGTCACTAAATAGCACGTTACCCCGGACGAAATCCATATGCAGCGGCTGCTGGTCGGGCAATGACGCACATGCTTCAAGTAGCCTCGCACAATCTGTGAGGATATAATGAGAGAGCCGTAGCTGACATTTGTCGACTAATGCTGTGACTATGTCAGGGCGCGATAAATAGCGCTCCATGCGCGTCAAGATCGCCCGGTATTCATTGATAACCGACGGCAGAGTCCCGTCAAAGTCACGAGCGGCATCATGCATATCGCCCAGCGCCCAGCCGAGCAACTTAATGTGTTTCATGGTGTAGGCTTCCCACGGAATCGTCGCACCTGGCACGTAGCGATACAAGCCGACATACCGAGTTGACCGACCATGCAAAGTAATAATTCGCGTATCATACCGCGTTCGTACCGGCAGGCCAGCCGCAGCCAGATGATCACCAAGTGCATCCACACGCCGTACGCGCTCGACGATACCTGGCTCGGATTTGTACAACATGAGATTGAGCTCGCCTTGCGGTGTCGATAGATGATGCGAGACATTGCGATAGCCGCCATTGACCGCAGCAAGTGTGAAGTCGGTGATACCGTAAAGCTGCAGTATGCGCGCGAGCAATGACTCCGGCAGGCTATTGCCGCTCATAAGTCACGAAGTCGTAATCATACTGATTTTTGTCGTCTTTCCTATGAGTTTCACGCGATGTTTCACGCCATGACGCCGGATCGATCAGCGGAAATGTAGCATCGCCGTCGATAGTCGCGTGGACTTCGGTGACGTGGAGCGTGTCAGCCATGCCGATAGTTTGCTGGTAGATCTCAGCGCCGCCGATGACAAAAACACGTTCGCCAAGGCTGCGGATCAATGAGATGTCATGAATAATTTCGACGCCGTCATATGGTAGGGATTCTTGCCGCGTCACGACGACATTACGCCGATCGGGTAGGGGATGGCCAAGCCGCTCGATGATAGAGTCAAGTGTCTTGCGCCCCATGACGACCGTCTCGCCACTCGTAAGTTGCCTGAAATGTTGTAGATCCGCTGGCAAATACCACGGCAAGTCACCACGTGACCCGATAATATCGCTATCTGCCTTTGCGGCGATGAGTGCAATCATAAATCACATTATATCAACTAATTCGAGAAGTGCTGAGTCGTTACACGAGCTATGCAGATTGCTGATCGTGGCGGAGTCGCGCAGAGCGATTGAAGACATAAGCAGTCGACGAGATCGGGACGAGACAATTTTCATACCGTTCTAGCTCGGACATCATTGTCTTTGGATCAAGCAAGGCACAAGCCGCATCCGACCAGGCTTCATCACGATCTACGTGCTCTTTATCGAGTGCAGCAAACTTTTCAGCAGTCTCAGCGTCTATGACTTCATTTGGCATAATAGGCAAGATGAACGATGTACGCAACCGAACTTCAAGCTTCTCATCCCCAAGGTCAATAGAACCAACTTCACGCACCCTCTCCAGGACAACACAGCCGTAAATAATCTGCCCCATATCATCAAGCTCATCAAGAATTTTGTTATCAATATCTTTGATGCGATATGTGATATTGCCACTAGCATTACCTCCAAAATGCCTAATACTCCGCCTCAGACACGCCAATGCGATATTGATATCGAACTTAGCATGGTCAAACAGATGCGTTAAGCGCCCACATTCTATTGACTCCATATCTTCTGATACAAGCAAATTTATTGCCTCGACTGGTTGGAGCGATTTATGAGCCATACTCTCCTGACCCTGAATCGCATCGACATCCTCATGTGATCGCGGAGCTGCAACCCCATGGCCATACAACATCCGACCTATCAATTCGATACTAGGGAATCCCTCAATAAGCTCCTCACCCTCACTGTCAGCCGCGCCGCGGTGACCATATCCCGCAAGTGAAAGTGCTGCACGATCATGGTATCGTGTAAACGCGACGACTCGCGCCAGTGCAGCAAGCGAGGGGTCAGTATTGCCAGGTCTGGCGTTGACGACTTTTTCGACAAACTGGCCATAGTACGGAAGATTTGCACCATATAGCACGATACCCGGAGACCATTTAGACGGCATTTTAGGCACTCCCATTAGCTCCAATAGTTTATCATATGGAGGAATTTCATTTGGATCATGATCCTGTACAGCGCTATCTTTTCTTCCGATCATGAATATATAATAGCATAAATATTGATATTATACAAATGATTAATGCGATTGATCAGATGTGATTTGTCAAAATATAGTTGTGCTCGGTGTGGAGGAGTGGCAGATTGCCACCCCTCCACACCTTGTGCTACTTCTTGCCGCCCTTCTTCGCGGCCTTCTGGTCGCGGTTCGTGGAGAGTACGGCGCCGTGAACGCGGTTCGCGGTACCGCTGCGGAACGCTGCTCGTGAGTTATGCACTCCCTTCTGGAAGTCCGTTTTGCTCTTGCTTGAGCCGGGCGAGAACAATCCCATACAGTATTCCTCTCGGAGAAGTAATTTGCAGACGTATGTCCGCTGAAAATATATTATATCATGAATGATGTGATATATGTATTTTATTACGTAATCTTTGTACGATACGCCATTTACTAAAATGACACTTTCTGCTACAATACTCTCTAGTCGTTACCAGAGACAGTAGCTGCGGATCATCACGAAACGCTTAATCCTTGCTACCGAGGCAACTGAAGGCTCACTCTAGAGCCGAAGTTCTCGCCCTGTCAGATGACGGGGTTTTTATGTGACAGACTGCAATTTAACATCTCGGATGAAACCAAACGCTAACTGTAACGAAGGAGCCACATTTTATGGCAATTTCCCGTGACAAGAAACAAGCGTTGGTAGCTGATTTTAGTTCGGCTCTGCAAAGCTCACGCATGACAGTCGCTGCAAAATACGATGGCACCAGTGTCGCCGATTTGCAGAAGCTTCGTCGCGACGCTCGCGCAGCCGGTGTGTCTATCCGGGTGATCAAAAACCGCCTGGTTCGCACTGCTATGCTGCAGACAAAAGGCTTCGAGAAGACTGATACGGCTCTTCTGACCGGCCAACTCCTCTACGCGTACAGCACTGAGGACGAGGTTGCGCCAGCACAGGTGATCGACAAGTTTGCAAAAACTGTCCCAACCATCGAGCTCGTTGCAGGATTTGACAACGCTGGTGCGGTTCTCGCCACAGCCGAAGTCAAAGCCCTGGCTGGTCTTCCAAGCAAAAATCAACTCATCGCCGAAGTGGTGGCGCAATTGCTCTCACCAGTTCACGATGTTACCAATGCACTTTCTGGCAACCTACACGCTTTACTCGACGGAGTCGAGGCCAAAGCCGCTTAATAACTTGATGTGTATTCGCTAATAGCGAATTGCTCATCGCTAATTTCTCTACAAGGAGATACTATATGGCAGATGTTAAAAAACTCGCCGAAGAACTGACAAAATTGACAGTTCTCGAAGTTAACGAACTCAAAAACGTCCTGAAGGACGAATACGGCATCGAGCCGGCTGCAGCTGCAGTCGCTGTTGCTGGCCCTGCTGCAGGCGAAGCTGCCCCAGCTGAAGACGCCAAGACCGAATTTACCGTCACCCTCAAAGACGGTGGCGCACAAAAAGTTGCTGTCATCAAAGCCGTCAAAGACCTCACCGGTCTTGGCCTCGGTGAAGCAAAGGCGCTTGTCGACAACGCACCAAGCCCAATCAAAGAAAAAGTCAGCAAAGACGAAGCCGACGCCGCCAAAAAAGCCCTCGAGGACGCTGGCGCAACTGTCGAAGTCGCTTTAGTACTCATTCATCCGAGCAATGTTCCCAAGTACCGCTTGCATATTGCAGGCGGTTTTTGGTTGCTACGGTACGGCAGGTCATGAAATGATCGCTAAAATAGCATAAGTATCGGCAGTGATTCAATGACAAAATTAACAACATTATTGCGCGCCACGAATATAATACTGTGGATACAATCTAGCTTGACATTCGGCTCACTGAGTGATACGCTCAAGGTAATATAACACCATAAAAACAGACAAGGATGCGAGCTTATGTCTGACCTACCAGAGAAACAAGTCAAACGGTTACGATCACTAATACAAGAGGCAGAGACCAACCTCGCTGCCGCTAAAGAATTACTCATCAGTATCGCTGGTGATGACGACATGCCAAGAGTCCACGCGGACGACGTCGCCGGCAAAGTCATCGAAGGTGTCTTCGATGGACAGGGTATGGTCGGTCCAGACGGCAAATCTTACCCAGTTCCAGCCAACTACGCCAGCAAATCAAAGCTGATCGAAGGCGATATCTTGAAACTCACCATCGCTGACGACGGCGGTTTCATCTACAAGCAAATCGGGCCAGTCGCTCGCCGCCAAGTCATCGGTATGCTAGTACAGCACGATGGCGGCTACTACGTCGAAGTCAACGGCCACGAATACCGAGTGCTACTCGCCAGTGTCACATACTTCAAAGCCAAAGTTGGCGACCAGGTCAGTATCATCATCCCAGAGGACAACCGCGAAGCGGTCTGGGCAGCTGTCGAGGCAGCGCTTTAGATACAAGAATATAGAAGATAGAATATAGAATATAGCAAAGGGCCGCTTATGCGGCTCTTTTTAGATAGTATTAATGGGCAGTACTGCCGAAGCCGTTTTCGCCCCGTTCGCTTCCCGATAAGATATCGGTTTCGTCCCACTGGACTATCTCGTGCTTCGCGATAACCATCTGAGCGATACGCATACCTGGCTCGACGACGAATGGTTCCGTACCGAGATTTATGAGTATCACCCCAACTTCGCCGCGATAATCCGCATCGATCGTCCCGACACCATTGGCCAGACAGATGCCGTGTTTGAGACTCAGTCCACTCCGCGCTCGCAGCTGCGACTCGTAGCTCCTAGGAAGTTCCATAGCAAAACCAGTCGGTATTACGACACGCTCCATAGGCTGCAATGTCAACGGCTCATTGATCGCCGCATGTACATCCATCGCCGCCGCCAGTCCAGTCTGATACTGCGGTAACTCCACACCCTCACGCAATCGTTTGATACGAATCTTCATACTCCGCTATTGTATCACCCTGATTCTGCTCTTTGCCATGTTCCACTTGCTATCTTCTATCTTCCACCTGCTATTTGCTCTATGCAATATTCCATATTCTATCTTCTATATTCTGTTTTCTCCCAAATCGATGTCATATCTACGCCACTCTTCGTGTCATAAACCCGCTATAATAGATCATGAAAAGGGGAGAGGTGAGTCAAGCATTATATCGAAAATACCGTTCACGCGGATTTGATGAGGTCGTCGGTCAACAACATGTGACCGATCTGCTTGCCAATGCGATCAAAAGCGGCTCGATCTCTCATGCCTATCTCTTCACCGGGCCACGCGGCACCGGCAAGACCAGTGTAGCCCGCATCGTCGCGCACGCCATCAACGAGCTACCATATACCGACGACGCCACTCATCTCGATATCGTCGAGATCGATGCCGCGAGCAACCGTCGCATCGACGATATCCGCGATCTTCGTGAGAAAGTTTACATCGCACCATCATCAGCCAAATACAAAGTCTACATCATCGACGAGGTACACATGCTGACGGGCGAGAGCTTCAATGCACTCCTGAAGACACTTGAAGAACCACCAGCGCATGCAGTATTTATCCTTGCGACGACCGAGCTCCACAAAGTACCTGCCACGATCGTCAGCCGTACGCAGCGATTTCATTTCCGGCCTGGCAGTGTCGAGACAGTGAGCAAACATCTCCGCACTATCGCCGACAAAGAATCCATCCAGATCGACGACGCAGCACTCCGCCTGATCGCCGAGCACAGTGAAGGCGGATTTCGCGATAGTGTCAGTCTGCTCGACCAGGTTTCGAGTATCAAAGATGGCGCTATCACCGTTGACATGGTCGAAAGTCTGCTCGGTCTTGCACCACATGATCAGATCGAAGCTGTCGTCAACGATATCGTATCCCTGGATAGTTCAGCCGCTGTTAGTCGACTCGGTACACTGCTCGCCGACGGCATGAGCCCGATGACAATCATCGCTCAGCTAACCAAGACTCTGACAGGTCGCGCTAGCGATCACCCGGAATTTTACGAGCTGCTGTATGACATCATCGAGATCCCGAGAAGCCACGCGCCCGAGCTAAAACTACTAGCTGCTATCGGCAAACTCGGACAACAAGCGGCTCCACAACATCCAGTTACTCCCCAAAGAGACGTCGCGCCCGCCACCCAAACACCAGTTGCGACCCCAAAAATAATCCAGCCATCCCAGCCGGAGACAGCAGTTGTCGAGGCCAAAACTCCGCCAAGTGAACCAAAACTGAAATCCGAAGCTATTGCGGCGAAAAATGAAATGAAAACCGAGTCAGCAGCCGCCAAACCGTCAGTCACCCCGCCGCCAACGACCGAATCTCACCCGGTCGATTGGTCAGTCGTGCTCGCCGTGACGCAAAAACGTGCACCAGCACTCTACAGCATCCTCAAACGAGCCGATACCACCGTCGAGACTGACAAGATCGTACTGAGATTTGGCTTCAAGCTCCACCGCACCAAGATGAATGACGACAAGCAGCGCCGTGAGCTCGCCAGTATCATCACCAATCTCTTTGGATCGTGCC
>JBATPJ010000005.1:0-26392 GCA_049291395.1 Saccharimonadales bacterium (SeqCode)
ACATTCACGTCCCCAACCCAAAGACGGCTGAGGCTGTACGCAAAGCCTTCAAATTTTATTTGAATCATGGCGAGTCGATCGTGTCTACGTCAAACTACCTTGCGTCACTTGGTGTTGTCACGCGCCAAGGTAAGCCCCTAGCGAAGAGTCAGTTGCATCGTACATTCTCCAATCCGTTTTATATAGGCATTAATCGTTTTGATGGTAAAGATTATCCAGGTGCGCAAGAAACATTCATTACCAAGCAGCTATTCAATCGCGTCCAGGAGAAACTGCACGGCGGGCGGTCGCAGGTGTACCGAAAACATTTGTCTCCACTGCAAGGTGTCATTCGCTGTGAAGACTGCAGCTCGGTTGTTACTTGGCAGTTGCAGAAGGGCCGCTACTACGGTGTTTGTCGTCGGCTGACGGCTACATGCAAGCAAAACAAGATGCTACGCGAAGACAGAGTCGAGGAGCTCATCGTGAATGAATTAAAGCGCCTCGTCAGTCCATCCGCTGAAATTATTGATTGGGTGGCGCGGGCGATGCGCGAACAGTACGCCGACCGAATTGAAGAGCGTGAGCACCATATGAGCACACTCCGCGGCCAGCTAAAGCGAATTACCGTAATGGATGAGACCCTGTATGATGACAAGCTATCCGGTGAGATTAGCAAGGAGCGCTACCAGGAAAAACACCAATTATTCATGCAGCAAAAAGCTGATTTAGAGAGCCAGCTCGCAGGCATAGATGAGTCCCTCGGTACGCGCCTTGAGCAGCGCCTAGTCGTGCTTGAATTGTCTCAAAATGCAGCCGAATTGTACGCCAAAAAGACACCAGCTCAAAAACGCCTGATAATTTCCAAACTTTTCGAAAAACTAACCCTGAAAGGAGGTGTTATATCTGTTAAATACTCTAAGTTCGCGGGAGTAATCGCGCAAAACGTGCAACAAACTACTAAACTTTTGGAGGGATAAAAAATGGCATTCCAAACTTTTGAAAATGACAAAAATAACAGGGTTCAAATAAAAAGAAAGAACCTCAAAAATGAGATTCGTTCTACTTGGCTGGGGAGGAGGGATTCGAACCCCCGAATGCTGGGACCAGAACCCAGTGCCTTACCACTTGGCGACTCCCCATTGTGTGGTTGTAGTTTAGCGTCGTTACGGACCCTATCGATGTAATGTTCTGGTCCCAAACTGGGACTATTTTCTTATTTACTCGCACTTCGTGCTCGGACAGCCAGCGCCTTACCACTTGGTCAGTCTAGACGAACCATTCACCCGAGAACAGATTGAATTATACCAATTTACTTCGTCTTACTCAATCGTGAAAACCATTTCGTCACAAATGACTGCTTTTCGTGAGGATGGTAGTCATAGCCAAGCGCCCAGAGCGTGAAATAGACATAGAGTAGCCAGATGGCGTTGCCGACGATCAGGAGACCCGAGCTTGGGAGTAGTTTGAACTCACCAAGTTGCGCCGTCGATACCGATGTGCCATAGGTCCAGACCGCGATCAGTAGCCAGACGAGTGGTACTACTACCCCAAAAGCCCCGCTGACGTACTGCGCGAGGACGCTCAGTCTCATGCGCATCAGAAACGGTAGCGCACAGACCTCAGCGAAGACGATCCCACTGCCCAGCCACAGTGTCAGCGTCCGATCACTGCCGAGCGCCTTGCTTAGCTCGGGTATGAAGGTGTCGATCCGAAACAGATGGATGACGGCAAAAACTATCATGATACCGGCCGCGATCCAGCCGAGTGTCGCTCCACGGGGATGACGGAGTTTGGGAGCGGGTTGCGATACGGGTAGCGTGTATTTCATGGCACCCAGTATAGCGCTTTTGCTCACTGCGCCATAGTGACGGCTATCAGTACTCCGCGCCGGATTGTCGCCAGACAGCCGGACCTTGTCGCCAGAAATCGCCGTCACTCGCTTGATAACCTCTCGGCCGTCGACCATCACAGCGACGATATCACCGACATCGTAGCGCGCACCACTCAGGCACACCACGACCTGGCCGGGACATAGTGTCGGCAGCATACTCTCTCCACTGACCCGTCGGACAAATATCATCGTTTGGTCGCGGCAAATATCTCAGCGATCTCATCGACCTGGGCGATCAGCTTGTCGCATTCTTCGACGCTCAGGTGTTGTTTGACCGCGCTCGCTTGCTTGAGACAGCGCCAGACTAGATCATGAAGATTGGGGTACTGCTCGAGATGCTCTGGCTTGAAATAATCCCCCCATAGCACCGCAAGCTCGTGCTTGACCCGCTCGGCATGCTTCTCTTTGGTCGTCACCATCCGGATAAAATTATTGTCGTTGTCCGGCGTCGGGTCTTCACCGATAGCGAGCGCCTTCTCGGCCATTACTTTGCAGGTCTGCGCCGCATGCTTCATCGTGTCCGTCTCATAGATACCGCACGGCACATCGCAGTGCGCGTAGATCGTTCCGAATAGTTTCATCGCTACCTCCTCGTTATATCTCTATTATATCCCACTCCCCTGTCGACGTCGCGTGAAACAGCGTGAAATGTTGTATTTTTATGAAAATGCTTGTGCTTTTTACGGAACGGGTTTATAGTTTAGTTCAAGCGAATTCAAAAACAAAAACACTCCAAAAAAATTGGATCGCCCAAGTACCACCACAACACTTGAAGCCCACTAACCATGTGGGCTTTGACGGTTCTTGAAGACATTGATCATTGACGCATTGATCGTTGATCGTTAGTTTTTCATTGACCGCTACAAACGGCCCAGTAAGTCGACTCTCATCTGTGATCATCTGTGATTTTCAATGTTCAACGTTAAACGATCAACTAATGATCACTGTTCAACGATCAATGATCAATTGCCCTAACCTGTTGTCTTCTTCGACTGCTCCGCGCGCCAGGCAGCGATATCACCATGGTGACCGCTCAGCAGCACGTCAGGGACTCGCATACCCTGAAACTCCTCAGGACGAGTGTACTGCGGGTATTCGAGTGTCTCACCATCCGAGAAGCTCTCGATCGCGGCGCTGTTTTCACCGCCGAGCACCCCAGGGATCAGCCGCACGATACTATCGATGATCGTCATCGCTGGCAGTTCGCCACCAGTCAGCACGTAGTCGCCGACGCTGACTTCACCATCGACGAGAGTCAGTATCCGCTCGTCGTAGCCTTCGTAGCGACCACAGATGAAGATAGCACCCTGAGAGCCGGTAGCATACTCCTGAGCTAACTGCTGTCGCCAGCGCTCGCCTCGCGGTGTCATCAGTAGCACCTTTGCACCGGGATCATTGGCCTTGGCCGCCTCGACTGCCGCCCAGAGTGGTTCGATACGCAGTAGCATGCCATCACCACCGCCATACGGTGTGTCATCGACACTACGCCGAGGACCCAGCCCAAATTCTCGCAGATTGATACAGCTCAGCTCGACGATACCGTCTTTTTGCGCCTTCCACATCATGCTATTTTCAAAAACGCCCGTAAACATCTCAGGGAAAAGCGTGATGACTTGAAATTTTCTGGCGGACTTCATATCTGTTATATCCTACCAGGTATTGACTTATTTGTCTATAAGTGTTACTCTATAATAGTCATGGTACCACTGGTATGAGTAGTCAGGACTCACCATGTTTATCCTTTCCAGCACCCAATACTGGATGCTTGCAGCTGTATTCGTGGCCCCCACAGTTCTTCTTGGTTGCGGGTATGCCATCGCCGAGAACAGCGAGGTCATCATGAAAACACTCAAGAAGGGCTGGAGGAAAATGCGAGCTAAGCTCGCTCGACGCTCGCTGTGAGCGGTTCCCCCGGGATAAATCACAGGTTACGGCTCGCCCGCGAGGAGTGGCTCGTCGCACGTGCGACGACCTGCTCGTACGGCGAGCCACTTCTTTTTTGCCAACTAAAAATCCCGCCTATTTGGAGCGGGATTTCTAGCACAAATAAGGCTCTTACCACCTAGCTTATAGCCAGGTCTCGCAGTTCGGTTTACCCTGAGTCTTATCGAAGGGTGCTTTGAACTTAAGCACTATTATATATCGAGATCGTCCAAGTCCGCAAGCTCAGCACGTGTTTTGGCGGCCAAGTCGGACTCTTTTTCCACAGGCTCATCTGCTACGTTGTGCACAGGGGTGTCGTTGACGGTACCAAAATCATCATCCGAAGCTGCGCTATCGTCCTGCGTAGCAGCGGCAACTGGCGCAGCACTGCTCTGCTCGCGTGGTGCTCGTGGCAGGTCGCGTTCGCTCTCTGGACGGTCGACGTCGACAATCTTGAGGTTGTAGCGAGCGTCATTCTTCGTACCGAGAGCACGTAGCAGTGAGCGCAAGCTCTGCGCTGTCGCACCACGTTTGCCGATGACGCGGCCAAGGTCTTCTGGGTTGACCGTCAAGGTCAAAAGTACGCCTTTTTCATCGACAATACGGTCGACGATGACGTCGTCTGGGTGACCGACAAGTGACTTCACGATGTACTCGATAAATTGTTGATCGATAGATGCTGCCATATAATCCTCCTTCGGACTCTACTGGTAATAGATTTATTGTAGCACAAGCGCTACTGGCCTGCGTTGCCCGAGACTCATAACGTTCTTTGAGGGGTAATTGGTCGTATCGGCCACGGCCAGCCAAGGCGAAAGCTCATCAGTTGGCGACTGGACGAATTTGCCCCGAGAGGAATGTTTGAGGCTCGGTATTCAGGCAAACGCGAGTTATTCAGCTGGAGTTTCAGCCGGTGCGTCTTCAACGACGTCAGCGACAGGAGTTTCAACAACTTCTTCGACGATTTCTTCAGCTACTTCTTCTTTGGGCTGGTTTTTGCGAAGTTTTTCGGTATTTTTCGTCGTGACGTGCTTTTTACCGGTGTGCTTGATGACCCATTCAGGAAGCTTGACCTTCTGCTCGACGAGGATCTTGACGACACGAGGCGTTGGCTGTGCGCCGTTACCGAGATAATGCGTCACTTTCTCTGCGTCGAGAGTGGTTTCTTTGGTGTGCGGGTTGTAGCTACCGACGTACGCGACCACGCGGCCACTACTAGGGTGACGCTGTGCTTCCTGGACGGCGATACGATATGTTGGGTAGCCAGAGCGGCCGAGACGTTGCAGACGAATTGCGAGCATGGGTGACAGATTCCTTTTTCGTTAAACTATTCTTAAAATCAAGTGTTGATTATACTCTGTTATACCCCAGAGGTCAAGGCGAAGCACTTTTTTCGTTGAACGTTGATCAATGATCAATGTCTACGCATCAATCAGTTACGATCACGCTGAGTAGGCGATGGGATAATACACGCCAACTACCGTCTCTTCAACTGAGAAGCCTTTCCGTGGCTTATAGTGCACGATATCCGGATCGCCCATAGTCGCTTGCCCATCGGTCGGCGTCAACATCTCTTCACTATAGACAACCAATGACGGATATTCATTCAGCGCCGGTGAATCCCCGTGAGATACATGATGCTGAAATAGCATATGGAAAAATGGGTCTACTTGGCTCAATCTTCCACCATGGTTCTCCTCCCTCCATCGTTCTACATTCGTGGCGTAGAAGCCCCGTTCGCGCGACCGCAGGGCTTTATCGGATGATAGTGCCCCGTCATACAGTGTGCCGTTCGGGACCAAAACGGTCGCATCATGGCCCCTAAAAATCGGCCGCTCGACACCTAGGGATGCCATATGAGCAATAATTGTTTCCATCTGAGCCCGAGTGTCTGCTCTGCCCAGAAATTTTATCGCGTATTCTCCAAGAATCCCTGGAAGATCTTGCCGTAACCGGTCTCTGCGCTCTTGATACGCCGCCTCATTGGCCTCATCTGACCGCATCTGGTTTGCCCATTGGCCAAAGTCCGCTTCCAGAACTTCAATATTCGGCAATGGTGAGCCGTGCGTAGGAGCAAAAGCATGCTCAAACACTATATTCATGTATATATTATATCATAGATGCTCAATATTTGCAACTATCCTCTCTTGAATGGTATTTTGCAGGGCTCAATGCATCAAAGATCAATGAAAAACCAACGATCAACGATCAATGCTCAATGATCAATGCTTACTAGGCATCTATCTGTTGCTGTTTTTGCTGCTCAGCGTAGACCGCGAGAGCTGCTTCAGCAGCGCGCTGCTGAGCGAATTGCTTGCTGGGGCCTGTGCCTGTGCCCATGATCTTATCACCAACGAAGACTCCGAGGGTAAACTCTTTCTCGTGGTCTGGCCCGATCTCTTCGATCACGCGGTACTGCGGCGTCATCCCATCGACACTCTGCGAGACTTCTTGCAAGTGACTCTTCGGATCGCGCCAGCTACCGGTCGTGAGGATACCCGACAGCTTACTGAGGATCGTTTTGTTGATAAATTCATCAGCTGCTTCGTAGCCTTTCTCGAGGTAGATAGCACCGATCAGCGCCTCAAACGAGTTCGCCAGTATCTGCGCCCGAGCTCGGTCGCTACCGTGTTTTTCACCGCGGCTGAGGCGAAGGAGTGGCTCGTAGTCGAGTGCCGTGCCAGCTTCAGATATACTCTCCGTTCGGACCAGTGCACTGCGCCAGCTCGTCAGGATACCTTCCGGCTCAGCATGGTGTCGATACAGATAGTCTGTCACCGATAGCTCGAGGACGGCGTCACCGAGAAACTCGAGGCGTTCATTGTGCTCGCGAGCACTCTTGCGATGTTCGTTCATGTAGCTACGGTGGGTAAATGCCGTGATGAGCAGATCGATGTTGTCGAACTCAAAGCCGAGCTTTTCGCGGGCAAATGCCTGATACGGTGCGTCATCAATGCCCGGCATGACGGATCCTTTTCATCGCAAGCAGCATGAGCTTGCTGATATCTTCGTATTCGATCGCATCAAGCGCTTCCTGGAACGGAAACCATTTGATCTCGGCGTAGAAGTCTTCTTTGCGAATCTTGTTCGTATCGCCGAGCGCCTTCACCAGATAGACTTGTGTCGTCATCAGCACCAGCGTATCGACGCGGCGGTAGCGAAAATGCGTCTTGCCGAGCCAACAGATAGCCTGAGCTTCTTTGATGCCAGCTTCTTCGGCTATCTCGCGGAGTGCCGTCTCTTGAGCGGTCTCTCCTTCTTCGATGTGACCTTTGGGGATAGACCAGCGGCCCTTCGGGTCCTGGATCAGCAGTATCTCGATACCTTTGGTCTTTGGATTGCGTCGAAAGACGATCCCACCAGCGGTCAGTTCGCGAACCATCTCGCTGATCGACGGTTTCTTGCGGTTAAAATATTTCTTTACTCGGTCGTTGAATTTATCAAACTTTGGCGCTTGCATGTTCTTGGCCCTCGATCAAAATCCGGTACGCCGTCCCGAGGACGCCGTTGATGAACTTCGATGAATTATCGGAACCAAATGCCTTTGCAAGCTCAACTGCCTCATTGATCGCAACTTTCGGTGGCACGATGTCTTTGGTCTCGGTCAGTTCGTACACGGCCATACGAAGTATTGTACGGTCGACGCGTGCGATCTGATCGAGCGGCCACTCTGGCGCGATCGGCTGAATCGTCTCATCGAGTGAGGTGGCATGTTTGACGACCCCTGTTACGAGCTGCTCAACAAATGGTTTGTCGTCAAGCGTCCTCTCATAACGCACGAGGTTGCGCGTCAGGATCTCATGGAGATCGACTTCGGTGTCACTGCACATCACGCGAAAATCGTACTCATAGAGAGTCTGGAGTGCGATGATACGGCCGAGGTGACGATTTGATGCCATTATCTGGTTCCTTTGATATTAAATAACGATAGTTAGTGGTGGCTAACTACTTGGCTTTCCCTGATTCGCGCTTGGTAGTGCGGACCTTGACTGGGCTCTTGGCGTTGACCGCTCGGGCGAGTTTGAGCACGAGGTGGCTGCGGCGAAGACCAGTTTTGCGGGGAGATGATTGCTTTTTAGGCCTTCCCATCTGGTGTTTCTCCTATTATGTGTTTAAAACTTGGTTACTAGTATACCCCAGACTCCTAGCAAGCACAAGATGTGTATACCGTATAATCTACCTTGCATTGCGTAAATATTGACAAATAGTCATAAGTGTGATAATATGGGGTTATGAGTGAATTTTCAAGCTCTCAACGAATCGCAGCGTTACTACTTACTCCTACTGCGGCAATTGCACTAGGTGCATGCGGCAACAAGAGTGCTGGCAGTAACGAAGCCTATAAAGGTCCTATCGCTATAACATGCTCCGGCACGCAAGGCCCTGTCCATGTTGGCGCCAGTGATACATTCAGCACGCTGATTGAACGGCATGTAAAACGAGACGGTATCACATCAACCGATTTTCCACATTTGGTCGCAGTTATTGCCCTTCACCAGTCCGAGATCAGTGCTGGCCGCGCGACATATGGCGAAACATTTACCCAGCGTGGAGATGTGCATGTTGAGCCACCTCATGTTTCAGCAGGCAATGCACTACGCCTTCCTGTCGAGTGCCATCGAGAAAATAGCTAGTCGTATATCTAAATAACGACATTCACCAGCCGGCCCGGGACATAAATCACCCGGGTCGGTTTTTTGGTGCCGAGATATTCTTGGATGCGTTCGTGCGCGAGTGCGGCAGTTTCGATGTCAGCTTTGCTAGTATCGGTCGCGACGGTGATCTCAGCGCGAACTTTGCCGTTGACCTGCACGGCCAGCGTCATTGTATCTGACACGAGATACTGATCGTCCCATGTCGGCCAGCTATCACGCTGTACGCTACTCTCATGACCCAGCTGCTGCCATAGTTCGTCGGCGATATGCGGCGCAAACGGCGCGACGAGGGCGACGAGGCTCTCGAGCGCAAACTGCCAGGCATCGTGGTCGGCAAAACCATCTTTTTTGAGCAGATACAGGTCATTGACACACTTCATCATGGCCGCGATGGCAGTGTTGTATTTCTGGTCTTCGAGGTCTTCGGTTACCTTCTTGATCGTCGGGTGGATGATGCGAAGGATATCGGTAGATTTTGGGCGTTGGATGCTAGATGCTGGATCGGCTGCCAGGAATTCCTGGACGAGATTCCAGATGCGCGACAAGAAACGATGGGTGGCGGGCACACCCTGCGGATCCCACCGAACCCAGATCTCAAGTGGCGCAGCAAACATTAGGTAGGTGCGGAGCGCATCGGCGCCGTAGCCTTGGTTGATAATCTCCAGCGGATCGACTCCAGTACCCTTGCTCTTACTAAACATCGTACCGTCACTACTCGTTACCTTGCCGTTGAAAAGGAACTTTTTGAACGGCTCTGGATCAGCAAGTAGTCCAAGCTTATGGAAAAATCGCGCTACAAACCGTACATATAATAGATGTGCCGTCGCGTGGTCGCCGCCGTTATAAAAGTCTATCGGCATCCATTTGTTCGCGATAGCGGGGTCAAACGCTTGCGTGGTATTGCTTGGGTCGAAGAAGCGCAGCTCATACCACGAACTACAGATGTAGGTATCGAGCGTATCTGTCTCGCGCTCGGCAGGACCGCCACAGACCGGACAGGTCGTGTGCAGCCACTCGGTCGCTCGCGCCAGGGCGCTGCGACCATCGCCACTCGGGGCGAAATCATCAAGCTCAGGGAGCTCGACCGGCAGCTGGTCGTCAGGCACCAGCACGGCGCCGTGCTCAGGGCAATTCACGATCGGGATTGGTGCGCCCCAGTAGCGCTGACGGCTGACGCTCCAGTCACGGAGTTTGTACGTCGTCTTGGCGCGGCCTTTGCCTTCACGCTCCAGATGCTGGACGATCAGCTCGCGAGCTTCGGCCGATGATACACCGTCGAACGCACCAGAATTTACCAGCACGCCTTCGCCGTGATAGCATTCATCATCCCCAGCCTCGTCGTGAACGACACGAACAATCGGTAGGCCAAACTTCACCGCAAACTCATGGTCGCGCTCGTCATGAGCCGGGACGGCCATGATAGCACCGGTGCCGTAGCCACCGAGTACATAGTCGGCTACCCAGATCGGGACCCTCTCGCCATTGACGGGGTTGACCGCATACGAGCCGGTGAAGACACCTGTCTTTTCTTTGCCTTCGATCTGGCGCTCGATCTCAGACTTTTTGAGCGACGCTTTGCGGTATGACGTCACAGCTGCGGACTGCTCGGCAGTCGTCAGCGCATCGAGCATATCGTGCTCCGGCGCAACGACGAGGAACGTCGCCCCGAAGAGGGTATCCGGTCGGGTGGTGAAGACGGTGAGAGTGCTTTCCGCTTTCCGCTTTCCGCTTTCCGCTCCTGCAACTACCGTAAACTCAACCTCCGCCCCCACAGACTTCCCTATCCAGTTCTTCTGCGCGGTTTTGACCACGTCGCTCCAGTCGAGCGCATCGGTCGCCTCGAGGAGTTCGTCGGCATAATCGGTGATCTTGAAAAACCATTGCTTGACTTCTTTTTTGGCGACCTCTGGGTCATCGGCCGCATCGTGACGCCAACATTTGCCGTCGATCACCTGCTCGTTCGCGAGGACCGTCTGACATTTGGTACACCACCATTGCATGCGGGCGTCTTGATAGGCGAGACCCTGACGAAACATCTCGGAGAAGATCCACTGCGTCCATTTGTAATAGATCGGCAAATGCGTGCTGATCTCTTTGCTCCAGTCATTGCTCCAGCCCATCGCTTTGTACTGCGTGTGGTAGCTCGGGATGATCTTCGCCATCGACTGCTGTGGCGATACACCACTTTTGATCGCAAAGTTTTCCGCTGGCAGGCCGAAGGCGTCCCAGCCGACCGGGTGATAACTCTCATAGCCCTGCTGACGCTTGTAACGAGCCATGACGTCAGAGATGGTGTAGTTCATCGCGTGACCGATGTGGATGCCGGCTCCACTCGGGTAGTTAAACATGCTCATCGCGATGTATTTGGGCCTGTCACTCATCAGATCGGCCGTGTAGACACCTGTCTCGTCCCAGATCTGTCGCCATTTTGGCTCAATGTCAGAAGGATTGTAGCGGTTCATACGTGTCATTATAACAGATACGAGCCTGATGGTGATCAGGCTCGTACATGATGTGACTTTCTTTATGGCTAGATGCTGTCGAGGCTAAACTCTTCTGTAGAGCTAGCTGGCATAAACATCTCTTGCAGTGACTCTACTTCACTCTTCAGATCTTTGAACTGCGTATCAGCTTTTGGTATCGTAACAGCTTGGGCATCATTGTAGCCAAAGACGGCTGTCATCTTGACGGCTGTGCCTTCGCTGTCGCTAGTTAGCATGACCTTGGTGATTTTGTGCGACCATTTGTCGACCCATATTTCAAAACCTTGTGGCGCAGGTGAGCTCTCTAGACTTGTGGACTCACTCGACTCATTTGTCACGCATTTTTTAAAATCTTGCATAAACTTTGAGCTCTTCACGGCTGATTCGTATGCTTTCATCTTCGTTTCATCGAATGCCAGTGTATAGTGCATGCTATCACGACCATCGATCTTTTCGCTACCGACGACGTCTTTGATCGAGATGTATTTGTTCTTGTCATACATCGCGCTAAGCTCTTTGAGGTAGCTCTGGTCGGTTGTCAGCTTCGTGAACGTCGATGTCGCACAACTCAAGTCAGCACCGGAGTCTTTCGTCAAGTCTTTGAGATCAGAACTCGTCATCTCGACCCATTTGCCATCGATCTTGTCGATGAGACCACCATAATACTGGTCGATTGCTCCAGAACTACTACCGGCAAATGTCGTGATGGTCTTGCGAACATCATTGACCTTGAAGAACATGCTTTTGTCTGCTTCATAGGCAACGCCGCCTGTCAGGTTGAGATTGACCGCACCGGCGTTGACTTTGAGAGCCAGGTCGGTATTCATCTTGTTGGTTGCGTATTTGGTATCGAAGTCGAAGGTTACTTCGGGACTACCAGCAGGAGTCACGACAATCGAGCCTTTGACCGTACCACCCTTTGGTAGTGCCTGGTTTAGGCTTGTTGCGTCATCAAATGCCTTCTGCGGGCTCGTCCACCACATCGCGCTCGCCGTGCCACCTATCAGGAGAACGCCGAGGACGGCACCGGTAATGATCAGTAACTTTTTGCGGCTCTTACGAGGCGGTGCGACCATAGCGCTGCTGCCGACAACTGGTGGAGTCTGCATAGGCGAGGCGGGCGGGAGACCAGCACCTGTCGACTGATCGGGGGTTATCGTTGATTGAGGTTCTGTCGGCTGCATCGTCTACTCCTTAGTTTTATTAAACGTCTTCCGTTGATGTATCCATCATATCAAAAGTCTTTTGCTTTTTCGCCATCCATTCTGGATCCTGGCGGACCAGATATTGTTCATCCGTGGCATCATGAAGCAATATCTTGGTCGCTTCCTCTGTAAATATCGCGTTTTGCGAGCCTTTCACGAGGACAACACCATCTTTTTTGATGATCGAATGAACAAAGCCACCGGCTTCGTACGGAGTATTAAACGTCTTGACCTGACAGCCTTTCTTCTGCGCAGCGGGGGCCAGATAATTTGCAGCGTCCGCACCAACCGTCACAAGCCACTCGAGCTTGCCCGGATCACACAGCTCACCGACCGCGGAGTGAGCGCGAGGCGATAGTTCGCCGAACTCATTCATCGAGCCGAGAATTGCGATACGCTGCGGAGCGTCGAGTGAATAGACTGTCTTGAGCGCTGCCGCGACTGCCATCGGACTCGAATTGTAACTATCATCGATGATCGTTGAGCCGTTGACACCGCGAAGGAGATTCATCCGACCCTTGACGGGGCGTATCTTGGCCATACCTGTCGCGATCTCTTGGGCGTTTAGCCCCAGTCGCGCGCCGACGAGGCCAGCAGCAGCAGCAGCCTTGACCTGATGATCACCGACGAGCTGGAGATTGACCGCAATCGGCTCCCACTCTGGCGTAATAAATCGCCCCATGACGCCATCCAAGTGGATACCAAACTCCACCTCGATACGATATTCGGCCTTGTCGGTCGTTCCGTAGGTGTCGATGGTGTGCGTGTCAGCAAATTTCGCAAATCGCGTATCGACATCGTCGCGGTTGACCACTGTCAGTTTCGAAAATTTCGCCACCGATAGTTCCTCGCGCGCGACTGCTTCGAGGTTTTTGAAAAATTCCATATGCTCGAGTCCCACCGCTGTAACGACCGCGATGTCGGGTTTAAGATATCTCCCAAATGCACGGATATCACCGGGTTTATCCGTGCCAAGCTCCTGGACGACGACGTCGACATCTTTGTCGCTGTGGATACGGAGCCGTGCAGCGGCAAATACCGCACGCCACTGAGCAAAGGAGTGTACGTCATCGGGATATTGCACACCGAGGATCGCAAGCGGAGCACTGAGATGCGTATTGTGATTGCCATCGTGGGACCGAACGCGGTATTTTTCACCGAGCACCGTCGCGACCGCAAGCTTCGTACCGGTCTTGCCGACACTGCCTACCACCGCTACCAGCTTGATCTGGTGCTTTTTGAGATAGCGTTTCACATAGTGCTCAAGGGTTTTCTGGACGATGATTCTAAACATATGCACCTAGTATACGAAAAAATCGGCTTCCGTGAAACCGATCTTGTCGCGATGATACATTCTGGTGGAGCATATCGGATTCGAACCGATCACCTCTTCCATGCCATGGAAGCGCTCTACCAAATGAGCTAATGCCCCTTGCGTCACGTTTTATCCCGTGTGCTCATAGAGTATACCAAAAAACACTTCCTCAAGGGAAGAAGTGTTTTTGATCAGTGAGCTGGTGCGCGCCCACCCGGGTTTTTTGTTTGATAAAGGATGTTTGTTTCAGAAATACGCCAAACCCAGTAGCGCATCAGCTAACACCATCAACATACCATAATCACAAGCACTTTACAATACTTTTAACCATAACCACTGGCTATTTCTCTCAGGATGTGCTTAAATGATGCTAGTTTCAGAAGTAGCGTATAGGTTTTCCGGTACGATAGGTCGACTGAAGCAGTAAACGTAAGGAAAAATATACGTGAAAAAACTTTTTGTAGGAAGTCTTGCCTGGGCAACGACTGACGACAGCCTCGGTGCACATTTTGCATCATGTGGTACTGTTGCCAGCGCCAAGGTAGTGACTGATCGTGATAGCGGACGCTCACGCGGTTTCGGATTCGTTGAATACGAAAACGACGCTGAAGCTGACGCTGCAGTCGAAAAGCTCAACAACTCTGAGCTCGACGGCCGCACAATCACCGTCAACGAAGCCCGCCCTCGCGAGGACAAACCTCGCCGCGACTTCGGTGGTGGTGGCGACCGCCAGCGCAGCTGGTAGTCTATCGACACGTAATAAACGCCTCTTCTGGGGCGTTTTATTATTGCCTCGATGTCTTGCCCGACACTGAGCCCCTACGCTATACTTACTGTATTATGGCTTTAGAATTTACAAATATACCCGACAGAACTGGCGCCGCAGTCTATATACTCGGCGATGGTACAACACAAACTGAGATGCAACTCATCAAATTTGGCGAAGAAGTCGATGCTCTGACGCCAGATGATACGCAGGTGGTCTATCTTGACCCGTCTCGTGGTGACGGCCTCAGAGTCAAAGAATTTTATGGTATCACCGAGTTCCCGTACATAATGATCGTCATGGATGATGATACCGTGCCATATGCATGGCAGCGATCCATACCGCGCCCCGACGAAGTCAGCTACGAACTAGGACAAATCGGCGGCTCGATGGATTAGGATACTCGCGGCCAGTAGCTCGTAAAAACTCCTCCCTAGTGGAGGTGTTTTGTATGTTCGACGCGAGGTAGTACATAAAAAGTCACGATCAGCGCCAATATCACGGCAAATCCACACATAATACTAGGTATCCCTTCGACAGTGTAGGGATACATCAGATTGACAGTCGTTGTCGGCACCAATAGTACAAGATAGGCTCCGATCATTCCATAGAGTGCCCGACGAATTGTCTTGTCCTTCGTACGATGACTGAGCCACCACGATACCGCGATAGCGATGATTTCCAGCCCATAATAGTAAATGCCGTACCAGAAATTCGCCTCAGGCATAGTGTGGATAATCACATAGTTGCCGCCACAAACCGAGTTCGTGATACCCTGCTCCACAAAAGCATAGATAGCCATAAAAGCGAGCATCGCTCCATAGCTCAGTGCCGTCAACCATATCATCGGACGCTTGCCGATACATGTCAGGATATGGATACCGAGCGCCGGTAGAGCCGTGATCGCGACAAACCCTATCCTCGCCCATGTCACGCTATCGAGACCAAATGCTCCCTCGCACACATTGTATTCGGCAAGCTGAAACACCGCGAGAGAGAACATCATGATCGCTATCAACTTGACGATCATCGTGTGCCGATATCTCACTAGTACCCACAACATCAGCGCTATTTCGATGACAAATGTTGCCATCATCACAGGCGGCGAGAAACAAAAAAAACGTAGTGCGTGATCGAAGATTCATTTCGTCTATCATAGCAAATTATTTTGCGATTATGCCTATTTTATATGTATAAAGCGCGCAACCGACCGTCCATCGACTTCAACCATCGCCACAAAGTCATCATACGTCCTCGCCCATACCCCAGGCATATCGCCCGTATCATAGCGAGCCCGATAAATCACCATCCACTCATGCGTCGCCTCGTTGCATGCCAGCATTAACACGTCGTACTCGCCGCCTTTGTAGTGACGATAGATGCCAAGCTCAAGCTCGGGCTGGGGCGATATATGATCGCGCTCAGGCATCACCTGCGTCTTTTATCTCTGGATATTTCGTCGGCTCTTTGCGGCAGTACGTCACCCATTTATCTGCAACATTTGGCATATAGACCTGTTCGATGTACACGCCGTCCAAAAATCCGCCTTTGCGGTCTCGTTTCTTCTGCTGTGTTTGCTCAAGCTCAGTCTTCGTAATACCCTTGATTGCGCATATATCGTCGATGATCTGCTGCACATCTGCTAGCTCTTCTGTCAGCTCCTCAGTAGTCAGTGCCCCATCAACTTCATCCGACTCTTCATGAAGCTTCTTGCAAAGTGCCTTGATGTGTTCTTCGCCCTCGAGATGACGATATGTCGGCGTATGGCCAGATTCTACATGCCACTGGGCGATCTTGTCGCGTACTAGTTTGTCATAACGGAATGTTGGCATTGAAGCGCCTCCTTAACTATTGTCTTAGTTGAGATCTGCTATCTGCTCATTATAGCAAACGCTCGGTCAAGTAATTTCTGACCAAATTTCGTCGCAAGCGGAGAGTGCGGGGCACCACGGACTACATCGACAGGAACCGTGATATGATGCGCCTGTAGATTCTCACTAATCTCCAAAGCTGGAAATAACTTGTCTTTTTCACCACAGACAATCGCGATGTCATAGATATTTTGTATCGCATGAAGATCAGGTGCGGCATCGTACGCTAATCCCGACGCATAGTGAGCCGGGTTTGTAGTATGGTTATCGATATAGGCACTAACAAGGCGTTTGTGATTGTAGCGTAGTACCGGGTCAGATAGTAGCTCCGTTAGCTGATGCCGACCATTTGAGACTATCCGTCGTTTTAGCGTAGCGACTGTCTTTTTAGGGGTACTGCCGAAATGCCCACCATTCAGTCCGAGGGGCTGAACAAGAACAATCTTTTCAACCTCAACCTTACTATCACTTCCTAGCCATTTTAGTAGCCCTGACGCGGACTGTGATTCCGCTATCACATTTTTTACTTTGTTTCCTTTAGATACTGCGCAAAAAGCATCACGTACATACCCTGCGACGAAATTTGGTATATCATGTCCGTCATCCGCAGCATACCAATGCTGCGCACCCTCAACAACTGCAGTGCCAGGAGGACATAGCTCAGCCGTCATTTTGACGAGTTGGCCAAGTTGCACTATCCCCAAAAATACTATTGTTTCAATATATGATGTACCTGGACTATACCAGACATCATAATGTATGTCTTGATCGTTGTACTGATAAATAAATGTGTCTTTACGCATGTATCTTCTCTTGCTCTCGATCCATTTTATGGTCGATGACCATCATTGCTTATATGTTCTATTCTGCTCCAGATAAGAATTGTCTTACCTTGCCAAATGGTTTCATTAATTCTGCGTAAGTCCGCTCTATTTCATCTTGATCGAGCTCGGCACGGGTTTTGTCGTATCCATCCATAATGAAGAATGTGTCAAACCCAAATCCATTTTCTCCGACAGGATGCTCACTAATCCGGCCCGGCATGGCGCTATCGAAAAACTGCATATCAGTACCGTCGTAATAGCCAAAAGTACATAAAACCGTCGCCGACCTATCGTCCATCCCATCGAGCAGGCGACAACAAGCCTCAGGTCCGCTATGATCGACAAACCAGCGAATAAATGGCCCAGGCATACCCCCGAGCGCAGTGTATGATAGACTGACATCTTCAACGATGACCGGTGACCGCATTACCTCATACGCCTGTTTCAATTTGTGCGCCACAATCTCATGCAAATCCAGCGACTGAATCTCATCGAGCTCCATCTTCTGGTGGGGTATGTCCATACCCATTTGTCGTGAAAAATAATCAGCCTTGTGTTGATTACCCGTGATGAACGTTGCCTGCCTCATAGTAGATCAATCAACTCCCGTTCGTTAATTATTTTCGTCCCATAGCTCTCAGCTTTCTTGAGTTTGCTGGCGCCAACTTTGCCACCGGCGACGAGGTAGGTCGTGTCTTTGCCGACGCTGGACTGAAAAGTGCCGCCGAGGGCGCGGATACGGTCAGCTGCTTCGTCACGACTCATTGTCTCGAGCGTGCCGGTGACCACGAAAAGCTGGCCCGCAAGCTTGCCTGATTTCGCCTCATAGTGCGGTCTGACCCCAAGAGATTTCATCTTGGACAGTAACGTCACGTTATCTTCATCGGCGCACCATGCGGCAACCGATTCGGCGACGACGTCACCGACACCGTCGATACTGGTGAGTTCATCAATCGTGGCTTGCATCAGTGCTTCGATCGATCCAAATTGCGCCACTAGGTCGATGGCCGTCTGGATGCCGACATGGCGGATGCCGAGGCCGTAGACGAAGCGTTCGAGCGGTGGTATTTTCTTAGCCGCGATCGCGTCGATGAGTTTACTCGCCGATACGTCAGCAAACCGATCGAGCGATAGTAGCTGATCTTTGGTCAGCTGGTAGATGTCGGCCAGGTCATTCACGAGACCGGCATCGACGAGAGCTTCGACGTTTTTCTCACCCAGTGTGTCGATATCAAGTGCGCCTTTGCTGGCATAGTGCTGCAATGCGCGTTTTAGGATAAGTGAGCCAGTCAGCCCGCGGACGCGGTAAACCACTTCCCCGTCTGGTCGGTCAAACTCCAGCTCTGGATACTGGCGCGCCAGCTCAGCCTCATAGTCGATCCGTCTCGCATCATTTGGTCGCAGTGCCGTGATGACTGACTCAACCTGTGGGATGATATCACCGGCCTTAAATATCACGACAGTGTCGCCGCGGCGGATGTCGAGTCTGGCGATCTCATCGGCATTGTGCAGGCTAGCGTGCTGCACCGTCGTGCCCGCTACTTGCACCGGGTCAAAGACGGCGACCGGCGTAGCCGCACCCGTACGACCGATCGATATGACGATATCACGGACGATGGTCGTCGTTTGTTCGGCGGCGTATTTGTAGGCGACGGCACCGCGCGGGGTCTTGCCGACGACGCCGAGCTCAGCATAGCGCGCTCGGTCGTTGACTTTGATAACGAGACCATCAGTATTGAATGGCAACTCCAGTCGCTTGTCCTGCCAGCTATCGACAAATTGCATGACAGCATCGATCGAGTCAAACGTCCGAGCCTCACCATTGCGCGCGATACCGATCGCACTCATGACGTCGTAGGCGTAGGCATACGTCGAGACGTCACGTGGCTCGTCACGAAGCAAATCATAGCCGCGAAAGCTCAGTGGTCGCTCAGCCACGAGCTGTGGATCAAGCTGACGAATCGTGCCAGCGGCAAGGTTCCGAGGATTGGCAAATTCTGACTTACCGGCAGCTCGCTGGCGAGCGTTGAGCGCAGCAAATTCGTCCTTGGTCATGATGATCTCACCGCGAATCTCAGTCCGTCCCGTCAGAAATTGCTCGAAGCCGTCCGTGCGTCGCAGGCGTAACGGTACATTTGCAATTGTTCGGACATTGGTCGTGACGTCTTCACCAACTCGGCTATCGCCGCGCGTGACTGCAGCAACTAGTACGCCATCCTCATAAGTCAGCGCGCAGGCCAGTCCATCCATCTTTACATCACAAAAGAATTCATGAGCACCAGTCGGCAAGAGTTTGTCGATGCGCTTGACCCAAGCCTCGACTTCATCACGATTGAAGACATCAGTCAGACTGATCATTGGCACACGGTGCGTGATTTTCGTAAATTTGTCGAGCGCCACACCAGCGACTCGCTGCGTCGGACTATCCGGTGTGATCAGCTCGGGATACTGCTCTTCGAGCTGCGATAGCTCATGCTTGAGACTGTCGGCCGCCTCTTCGCTCATGATCGATTCATCAAGCACATGATAATGATAACGATAATCGTTGATAATCTCGCGGAGTTTTGTGATCCTACTTGCGGCTTCGTTTTTTGGGAGCGGCATCAAGCATCCTCCGATAGAGTAAATACACATAGGTCGCGGCAAACAAGATGCTAAATCCAGCTAGAAGCTGCGCCGTGATCGGCACGAGAGGCAACCATTTCCATGGCAACGCATCCGCGAGTAAGATCATCGGTACCAATATAAACGCCCATATCACGATCAGCATAAATACCATCCACAGCATCCTCACTAGCATACCGACGCGGCGCCCGACTATGACATCACCAGCCATCGACAGCGCGCGAAACGGATACGTCCCCGGGATTGTGACGACGACCAGCCCAAAAAGAGTACCCGCCACCCAGTACAGCGACAAGACCACAAGCAGCAATGCGGCGACCGCAAAGAGCATCGACTCAACACCTCCGGAGATAATACCAAGATTGAGCGCCGCAAAGTAAATGATCACACCGATCGCACCAGGTAGTAGCTGAAACATCCCGACGAGCGCGACGACAAGTGTCGGGACGATCGGCGCGCCAGCGTTGTAGATCGCATCTCGTACATTGACTGTGATTCCTTTGAGCCGATGGCGCAAAAACCAAACGATAGCCATCCAAGTAAAGAGGCTCAGTAGTGATATATAGATTTGCTGTGTATCGCTCATTGCCTCGCTGAGCTGACCTGTCACGATCGCACCAAATGATGTCACAATCTCGGTCGTCTTGCCGATGTCGCCACCGATGACTTCCGCACCTGCTGTCTTTAGACTCTCGGTAAATTCAGTGTAATTATCCTGACTGATGATGCCCGCGATCGCCGTAAAGAGTATGACGTAGAGGATGACGAAAGTAATATACGCCCCTTTGTTGCGCCGCATCATACCGATCACTTCACTCGTGAAAAATATATTGCTCGGTAGTGCTTCGATCGCGACCATATCACGTCGTCGCGTCCAGCGAAAACTCCGATGCGAACGACGGCTAAGAAAGTTTTTGTTGCGATACCACCAGCGTACAAATGGTCGAGCGATAGTCGATCCGAGCATAATAAGCTTGTTGCGAACTACCGATAGTAGTTGTCGGCGACGAGATGTCGCGAGTTTACGTGCTATCAGTTTGGTTGTTTTTTTGGTTTTGGTGGTGGGTTTGCGCGCAGCAGCCATAGTTACATCGACTTCCCGATGCTGCGTAGTCGCGCCACGCGCTCTTCGATAGGAGGATGCGTGCTAAATGCATTTGCGAGGCCGCCCTTTAGTGGATTGGCAAAGAAAAGATGCGCTGTCGAAGAGTTTTGGCGTTGCATCGTAGAACCCACTTGACCGATCTTCTCAAGTGCAGTCGCAAGCCCCTCGGCATCACGCGTCGTCATAGCACCGGTAGCATCAGCCAGATATTCACGCTGTCTTGAGATTGCAGCCTGGACAAGCATAGCGACGATCGGCGAGATAATCGCAGCGGCGATGCCGAGGATAAGAAAGAGTGGGCTCCGGTCACGATTGTCCGACCCACTGAAAAACGATAGCCTCAGCAGTATATCGGCGATAAATCCGATAGCGCTCACCATACCAAACACGATCATCATGACACGGATATCATAGTTCTTCACATGGCCCATCTCATGCGCCATGACGGCAGTCAGCTCGCGGTCCGACATCAGATCAAGGATGCCTGTGGTCGCTGCGACGTAGGCATTCCCGGGATCGCGTCCGGTAGCAAAGGCGTTTGGCGATGGGTCGTCGATGACATAGACTTTGGGCATCGGCAGACCATCGGTGATCGAGAGATTCTCAACGATACGGTACAGCCTGGGGTTATCAGCTTTTGTGATCTCATGAGCGCCGTTGACGGCAAGTGCGAGCCTAGCGGCAGCAAAATACTGGATCAGTGTATAGATTGCCGCTCCGATGAGTGCCCCCCAAAATATCCCGGTGCCATAGTAGAGTGATGCTACCCAGCCAAGCCCTGCGACAAGTACCACGAAAAAGAGCATGATAAATACCGTATTACGCTTGTTTGAAGCAATCGCACTATACATTCTTTAGATCTCCTCGCAGTCGATCGGGGTGTCGGTTAGAATTTGACTTGTACTGGCTCGGCGATCGCAGCCGCGTCTTCTACTTCGAAGAACTCACGCTTGACGAAGCCAAACATGCCAGCGATGAGGTTGCTTGGGAACTGCTGAATCTTAGTGTTGAGGTCACGGACACCACCGTTGTAGAAACGGCGAGCGGCTTGGATCTTGTCCTCAGTGTCGACAAGCTCGTTGTTGAGCTGTTGGAAGTTCTCGGTCGCACGAAGTTGTGGGTATGCCTCAGCGACAGCGAAGAGGCTCTTGAGCGCGCCTTCGAACTGGTTCTCAGCAGCAGCAGTAGCCTTTGGACCTTTAGCGGTTGCATCCATGACAGCAGTACGAGCTTCGGTGACTCTTTCGAAAACTTCTTTTTCGTGAGTTGCATAGCCTTTGACCGTCTCGACGAGGTTCGGGATCAGATCAGCACGACGCTTCAGCTGTACGGTGATGTCACTCCATGCTTCTTCGACACGAACTTTGAGGGTGACAAGGCCGTTATACGTCATCCAAAAAAATACTACTACGAGCGCGAGAAGACCGAGTATGACCAAGAGCGTTATATCCATGTTGCTAATCATTCCTTGTTTAACCTTATACATCTAGTATAGCAAATTGCCACCCCGAGGGATAGCTGTTTGTAAATATCATCTCACCATAAATAAAAATTGACCTCACGGGTCAATTTTTGGTGCGCGGGGCGGGACTTGAACCCGCAAGCCTTGTTAGGCAAGAGATTTTAAGTCTCTCGTGTATACCGATTCCACCACCCGCGCATGTATTAAATTATAGCAGGGTTCAAATCCCTTGAGGCTTATGCGATTCACCGCTCAAAATCTGTCGATTTTAAGCGAAAGGAGAAACGACAGAGACCCTCTAGCCAAACAAAAAGTTTCGTCTTTGTTTGGCCGAGGGTTGTAGTCTGTTTCGACGTGGAGGCACGTATGGGAGTTGCACCCATCTACGCGGTTTTGCAGACCGCTGCGTAACTGCTCCGCCAACGCGCCATACAAGATAGTATACCGTACAAAGAGGTCAAGAGGAATTGCCTAAATGTTCATCTACTCAACTTTGAGGACTTTCAGGAGGGCATCGACCGATTCATCCAGTCGAAACTCAAGTCTGGCATTGCCCCGCTCTTTCTTGGTCGGCGCGCCCAGAGCACTGGCTTGCTTGATACCAGTTATTAGTGCGAGTGGGCTCCGCGGCTCTACAAGTGTCAGGAGGCCACAATTCGTCTCTGGCAGACCACCGACGTTACTCGCGACGACACGACAGCCGGCGTGCTGCGCCTCGACTGAGAGCATACCGAACGGCTCTGCAAATACCGACGGCATCAGTAATATATCACTACGGGCAAGTAGCTTCGCCATATCGGCAACTGATTTTTGAGCTGGGATAAGTTTGGCGTATGGATAGTCTTCGAGCATTCGCGTGATCTCACGACCCACCCCGACATGTTGTCCTGCAGTCACGATACTGAGCGTGAAGCCATTGTCCTGCATATCTTTCTGATGCATCATTTCGAGGATGGTATAGATACCCTTTTCGGGGTGTAGTCGTCCGGCAAATATTATCCGCTTGCGCTTCGTAGGCTTGGTGCGAATGATGCTGCCAAATATCGGATCGGCAAATGGCAACACGACATTGATACGGGCATTTGGTATGTCGAGATATAGCGCCCATTGCTGTGCACTATAGACACTCGTTGCAATGATATTACTATCAACGATGAAAGACTTGTATCGCTCACGGTCAGATGATTTCGGGATGGAGCAATGCAAGATGATCGTTGGCTTATGAAGCGTCGACACGGGATAGGCCTTGTTTACAAATACCACCGTGCCTTGTAAATGGCTGATTTCATTCTCATTCGCGAGCGCGACAAATGGTATATCACGAAAGTCCTGCCGCCCATCCTTCGTGCCGTGCCCGATAGTGACGACCTGCGCCGCGATCCCTCGTCGCATCAGCTCGCGTACGTGACCGGCGGTATACGTCTCAGAGCCGCCCGTACCGCCAAGCATTGCCGCGCCAGGTGGCCATACAAATGAAATCATAGTAAATCCTTTACTTTTTAAGATGAAAAGCCAAAGGATAGTAAGAGAGATTTGTGCTAGAAAATAAATACTTAGAACAATTTAGCTATATATAATTATACTCTTGTATATGAATTTTGTCAAATAGAAGCATTATCAGTATGTTCCAGAGATCTCGTAGGATGCGCTTTGCTACCACTACCCCGCTAGTCAGATTTCGGATAGTACGCGTCGATCACGATCTTTTTCTGTTGCATCAGCGTCGCGAAAGCTCCGGGCTGCTGCATCAGTTCTTCCATGTTGCCGGGCACGATCTGCCAGCTGACGCCAAATTTGTCTTTGCACCAGCCACATTGTTCGTTTTCGGGACGAGCCGAGAGTTTGCTCCATAGGTCATCGATCTCAGCCTGGTCTTTGCAATTGACCGCCAGCGAGACACCTTCGGTGAAGACTGCTTGCTGCTCAAATGGGCTGTCCATCGCCGCGAGCCACTGGCCATCAAGCTGCACGTCGCCGTACATCAGAGAGCCAACGACCGTGCCGGGGGCACCTTGGCCTTCGGCGTAGCGTTCGAAGTGTCCCTGCTTTGAGTCGTGGAACGTCTCGGCATAGTAGGTCAGTGCCTCTTCGGCTCGTAGCCCCGTTATGCCCGTAAAGAGGAGTGAAGGTACGATAAACCCATGCTCTACACCTTCAGACGGCGTCAGCATCAGCTGCCATGATACGCCGTATTTATCCTTCACCCAGCCATAATGTTCGCTGAAAGGATATGTACCGAGCTCCATCAAGGCCTCCCCGCCGTCCATCAGCTTTGCCCACAGGGCATCGAGCTCTTGGCGAGAATGTTCACTGCGCGCAGCGTTAAAATACACAAAAAACGACAGCGTGTGATTGGGCGCAAACTCCGCCCCAGCATTGATACCGACAAATCGGTAGCCACCAAGTGAAAAATCAACCGTCAGTACCTTGCCAGCCAGGCCCTGCTGAAAATCCGCCAGCCCTTCGGCTGCCGACTCCGGGTAGCGACTGGTAGCATTGATGGTACCGCCCGGAAAGATCGAAGTATACCAGTCGGCGGCTTCCGCGGCCGTTCCGTTGAACCATAGATTCGGGACAATTTTTTGTGCGTCAGACATAGTACATGAGCCTCCTTAGTGTGTCCCTAGTATACCTTTTTATATCGCGAATTATTTCGAAGCCATATATTTTCAGCACTGACGTCATGATCATCCCTATGTCGTAGCGGATATGGCGATATGTCTACGACTTTATTTTCTTGAAGTGACCTGTACACTGCGTAGCGACGGCACGATTCGGGTGTATTTTTCCCAGCTAGTCAGTTTGTCGAGATGAGTGATTTTGTCACTACGCGTCACGAGAATAGCATCACAGCCTATATTGTTCGCGAACTCCGCATCGACGAACTGATCACCGATAACAACTATCCCGCCCAATACGTCCAGCGTAGCTCCAAACCGCGCTTCGAGAACCTCCCGACAAGGCTTACGATACTCAGCATCATCACCACAAAGTACGTCATCTATGATGCCGCTCAAACGTGAATTTGCTACTAAATTGCGAGGGCTGCCGTTGCCTCTGTCTTTCCCGTGTGGACGATTTGTCACGATAACCTGACGCTTACCTGCATGATGCGCACTCACGGTAAGATCAACAGCATCTTCGAACAGATGATGGTCGACGTCTTTAATATATGCGTTATCCAATAAATAAAATTGTTTTATGATTTCAGCTAATTCAGCTTCGGTAACCTTTTGTTTCATCTCTCGAAGCACGTCGGCAATCGATTCTTCGATATGCCCATGATGATTATTGCGCAGTACTGCCTCAGGCGCCTTTGGCCTTCCCAGCGTTACTAGTACTTCATTTAAGCAATCTCGATAGATCCCAAAGCTATCTAGCAACGTGCCATCAAGATCCCAAACAAGCGTGTGAATATTTGAAGGAATTTTTACCGTTGTCATACAGCCGAGTATAGCAGAGTATATGCATGCATAATGTCATGACTATACAATACGGGCGAGCTAGTCGTCGTATGCCGCCACGAGCAGTTTTTCGTGATCGTCAAATGGCGTGATGAGTGGATTGCTACTAAAACGTATCAACTTTCCATTATCCGCGATGTACGCAATTGATCCCCTCACTATCACCGGATCTTTTGTATCTGCTTTGCGGTATGTTATGACCCAAAATTTCTTTGAATCATATATTTTTGGCTCAGACGCTACTGTAGCCTCTATGTTGTCGCGCGTCGGTACGAGTTCTCTGGCGCGTGCATCCGCCTGCTCAAATTTTGTGATACTGTACATATAATCAGTATAACAGGGTCGTAAAATGGCTGTCGCATCGATCGAACACCTCTACTTCTTGGGTCTTATTATCGCGCCCAGGATTTCTTCCGCTTGCGCCACATCGCTTGCTGGTAGGTCGATAATTTCGTTCAATTTATCACCGAGAACTATGTTCATGCGGTCAAATGCTTCGCTGCCTGCTGCCGTCATCATGATTACCACGGTACGTCGATCGACTTCGTCGTATTCTTTCTTGACCCACTGATTGTGCTCAAGTTCTTTGAGGAGGTGCAGCACGCCCGCACTGGTCAACTGGACAAATTCTGCCACCTGCTTCTGGCTACATGGCTGCATGTACTGCAGGCCGACAAATATCAGGTATTGCCGATACGATATCCCAAAATCACGCTTCAGTACTATATCCGCCTGTTTGTTGAGGTAGTCGGCAGTTTGGTTGATGCTATAGGCGAGTTTAAGATTTGGATTCACTCATTGCCTCCAGTAGTCGCCTAGCC
>JBATPJ010000006.1:0-22198 GCA_049291395.1 Saccharimonadales bacterium (SeqCode)
GAGTCCTTACAAAGAATCTAGAGATTCTCTGCAAGGAGTGGATGGCAAGAGCCAACCATTCCTACCTGTTTAACAGCCCATTAACATTTCTACGGTTTACACTTGTTCCGTGTTAGTTGACTGAACCACGCGAGACTATCGTCACTATTTTTGGAATTTTTTTATCTGATCGAAGACAAATTTACCGATAAGTGCCGGTGAACTAAATTTGGTCATGTTCATAGCGAACTGATTGACATTTTCGACGGCGTTTTGCGCCGAACTAGTGACTTGTTTGATCTGACGAGTAACCTTGATAAGCAGTATTGTGAGCACGATCGACAAGATCAGGAATACAGCCAGAAAGACTGAGAGGATGATGACTAAAATTTCAGCTGCATTTGACATAACTAGGGCTCCTTTTTATCGTTGAACCAATTGTTCATTCATAAGTATACCACCCAACGCATATTCGGTCATAGTATCAGACGTGAGTAGCTCACTCCGCAAGGTATGATCGCATAAACGCTTTGACATCTTCGGCGTATTTTTCATGGTCGAGCACGTACTGGAGGTGAGCTAGGAAATAATTCTTAGGATCCCCAGTCGTCATCCACTTGCCACGCGTGGTCTCAACGACGACATCACCTGACTCGGCCATCTTCGTGATGGCGTCGACTGTCCAGAGTTCGTTATCGAGCGTGACGCTCTCCGGCTTCAAATAATCAAATACTTCGGGAGTGAGGAGATAGCGACCATATGACGCCAGCGTCGACGGCGCTTGTTCGGCCGATGGCTTCTCGACGATTTGATCAAGCATATTACCATTTTTGAGTTTGATGATACCGTATTTGTTGACCTGTGAGGCATCGACTTCTTGGGCCATGATAACCGCTTTGGCCTCAGGATTTTGTCGATAGGCTTCGATCATTGTTGCCGCATCAGAGCTACCAAAGACGATATCATCACTATAGAGCGCCAAAAACGGCTCGTCGACACGGATATAATTGCGCGCACTGACGATCGGCGCACCATTACCATACGGCAGCGATGGATCTTGCTCGATAACGATAATTTTTGGGAAATCCAGCACCTGCTGGACGACTTCGTAGCGGTCTTCTTTGCCTTGGTCGGTCAGCTGCTTGCGAATCTTGTTGACGATATTGTTGAAATAATCCTCGTAAATTGGCTTCCCTTCAGTCGTCGCCACAATGATGATCTCAGTGATACCAGCCTGGATACATTCTTCGATGACCAGCTGCATGATCGGACGATTGCCGAGCGGCAACATGGCTTTTGGTATTGTCTTGGTGATCGGCAGGTAACGACTCGCAAACCCCGCATCCGTAATAATCGCTTTGGTTGGTAGTTTCATGCCCCCTCCTATAGTTTTTGACGAATTAGTTTTTGTGCGAGACCCGGGTTGGCCTTGCCGGATGATTTCTTCATGATCTGACCGACGAGGAAGCCGATGGCCCGTTCGTTGCCCGCTCTCAGGTCATCAATCGATTGTTTATTGGCGGGATCGTTCATGATCTCATCGACGATCGCTTCAATGGCGCTCTCGTCGCTCATCTGCAGCAAGTTTTTCTGTTCGGCAATACGGCGGGGTGACTCAGTACCGTGCAGCATAGCCACGAATATCTCTTTGGCGGCAGTTGAATTGATCTCGCCCGCATCCACCATGGACGTCAGCTCGACAAAATATTCGTCTGGGGCAACGGTGCTATCTACTGTATCGGTCGACGCATCAGCATCGATATCTTCGCTGGCGCTCATCGCAAACCACAGCGCTGTCCGCCTTGCAGCGCTCGCGCCAGCAGTTTCATAGAGTCGCTGGACAAGCGCGCTGGTGCCGCGCGATGACAGCAGCGCCATCACGACAGTACTATCAAGTTCAAGTTCCCGCCACGCATGTCGATAGTGATCAGGAAGCGCCGGCATCACCGCTTTTGCAGACTCGATGCGACTCTCGTCGATACGGACAGGCGGTAGATCGGCGTCCGGGAAATAGCGATAGTCATGAGCGTTTTCTTTACTGCGCTGCGAGAACGTCTTTTGTTTCGCCTCATCCCAGCCACGAGTCTCCTGGACGATCGCTTCGCCCTTTTCGAGCTGCTCAATCTGACGGTTCACTTCGTATTCGGCAGCGCGTTCGACGGATTTAAATGAGTTTAGATTCTTCGTCTCAGTCCGCGTACCAAGCTCATCCGTCGTACTGACCGACACATTGATATCAAAGCGCATATTGCCGTGATAGAGATCACCATCGGTGACGTCGGCGTAGGTCATGAGTAGATAGAGTTCCTGGGCGTAGGCTTTGGCTTCAGCTGGGCTATGCATATCGGGCTCGGACACAATCTCGATGAGCGGCGTACCAGCACGGTTGAGATCGACTAAGCTATAATCCTTGCCCGCTGGATGCGTCAGCTTACCGGCGTCGGCTTCGAGGTGCGCATGATGGATCCTGACAGTTTTTTCAGTGCCATCCGGTAGTGCGAAGTGGACACTTCCTTGCAAGATAATTGGCTCCGCTAGCTGCGTGATCTGATAGCCGAGTGGCAAATCAGGATAAAAATAATGCTTGCGTTCAAACCGACTGAGCGGTGCGATCTCGGCGTTCAGCGCTAGGCCGGCCCTGATCGCCAGCGTGACAGCTTCAGCATTGAGCACCGGAAGTGTGCCCGGCAAACCAAAGCACAGAGGGCTCACCGTTGTATTGGGCTTTTTGCCGCGAGCATCGTTATCGGCACCGCTAAAAAGCTTGGTCTTCGTCTTCAGCTGGACATGACATTCGATACCGATTGTCGTCGTGTATTTGGCGCGGATATCAGACGTGATCATATAGCCCCCAGATCGCGCAGTGCGCGTTTGAAGCTCACCAGTGCTTGCCGTGTCAGCCTCGGGTTGATAGCCACCTTGTCTTCATGCGCGATACGGTTGCGGAGTTTATGGGCAGCCCAAACTGCATCTCGTTTGGTAAATGATGTCTTGGCGTTTTTCATTCGTTCACCCATCGTTTCACCGGCAAATCCGCTTTCGCGAAGAGCCCTATCAAGTAGTTTGTCGGCCTGGAATATCGCAAACTGTTGCGAGGCAGCATCGGATCGTACTGAGCCTTCGATCGACAACCATTCTTTTTGATACGTCACTTTATCGAGCTGGCTTTTACCGCGTCGCCCAAAGCTAATGATCATCAGTAGCCCGATGCCGACGACGATGAGCCCAACGAACATCACCGCTATCATATTATCCATTGCATGCCTCCCATATCTTCGCGGCCCGTAACATATCATAATCCTGTCGGTATGGCGCACTCACCTGCAGACCAACCGGTAGCCCTGCTGCAGTATTGCCAACTGGCACACTGATCGCAGGCAGTCCTGCGAGGCTTGCTGGCACTGTCATGATATCCGCAAGATACATCTGCAACGGGTCATTGATATTTTCACCGAGCTTAAATGCTGGCGTCGGTGCGACCGGGCCAAGCAATACATCGCAGGTTTCAAACGCTTTTTTGTAGTCATTGATGATAATCGTACGAACAGTCTGAGCCTTCTTGTAATACGCATCATAGTAGCCACTCGACAGGACGTAATTGCCGATCAAAATACGGCGTTTGTTCTCATCCATGAAGCCAGCCGTCCGGCTATTTGCATAAACTTCACTGAGGTCACGGCCCGTTACGCTCGTGCCGTATTTGATCCCGTCATAGCGAGCGAGATTTGACGTCAGCTCAGCAGGCACAACGATATAGTACACGGCAAGCGCGTATGATAGCGATGGCAACGAAACAAATTTGATAGTGTGTCCGGCCTTCTTGGCGTGTTCGATCGCGAACTCGATGCGTTCACGAACTTCAGGGTCGACACCGTCACCCATCGCCTCTTCGATAACGCCAATCGTCAGTGGTTTCTGGGCAGCGCCTGCGTCAACCTCATCGATCGATATCGTCGTGCTGTCGTTGTCATCAACGCCTTTTATACAGTCCAGAACCAGCTGGATGTCATCGATCGTTGTAGCAAGTGGCCCGACGACGTCTGTACTGCTCGCCATCGCAACGACACCATATCGACTAACAGAGCCATAGGTCGGCTTGAGACCATAGATACCGTTATAACTAGCTGGCTGACGGATAGAACCACCGGTGTCTGAGCCGAGTGCAAACGGCACGATACCCGATGCTACCGCGACCGCCGAACCGCCAGAGCTACCGCCGGCGACACGCTCGGCGTCAGCAATGTTTTTGGTCGGACCAAAGTATGAGTTCTCGGTACTGCCGCCATGCGCGAAGGCATCGAGATTTGTCTTGCCGATACATATCGCTCCCTCTGCCTCGAGTCGTTCGATCACCGTAGCTTGATAGGGCGCATCAAAATTCTCCAGCATATGAGCGCTGGCAGTTGTCCGACTATCAAACGTCAAGATATTGTCTTTGGCCAGAAACGGTACCCCGGCAAGACGTCCAACTTCGTCATGATCAGCACGCTGCTTATCGATCGCATCAGCTCGCTCAAGCGCGCGACGTTCGATGACACTAAGTACGGCATTGTACGGGTCGGCTTTGGCTCGTTCGATCGCCTCACTGACGACCTGCCGAACAGTTTTGCCGGCCGCAAGCTCAGCTTTGATATCAGCAATCGTCATAGGACCCTCTTGACTTTGATATGGCCGTTTTCGGTCTCTGGCGCGTTTTTGAGTAACTCATCACGCGTGACATGATAGTCTTTGATCTCATCCGGACGTGTAATATTTTCTCGATCAGTCACCTGATAGGTCGGCAATATCCCCGTAGTATCAACCTCATCAAGCAGAGTTACGTAGCCAAGTATCTCCTCGAGCTGCTGGCGCAATGATTCGGCCTCATCGTCACTGACGGCGAGTGCCGACAGCTGCGCAAGACGTTTGACATCATTAAGACTAATGGAGCTCATTTGTACCTATTATATCAGATCGATTGTTCGATAATTATTAATACATCGAAGAATCTGATGTATCGGAGTTGAGATAATCTTTGTAGTCGTACTGATACATGTCCGCATAGCTAGCGACAAGCTTAAAACATTTTTCACCCGTGCCATGTGATGAGAAGCTCGGATACATCGAGTACTCAGGACCATACGAAGCTGATGACGCCTCATAGCCATATGACTTCGCCGTATCTGTCGCAAAGGTAGCGCATAGTTGATATCGCGAATCGTTTTCTTTGACGTAGCGGTACTTGGACAGTCGATCTTTGGTCTCCGACTTGAGCCCCTGCAAAGAATTGAGCGAATCTGGCAATTGCTCCTTATCGCTATAGTATGACTGGACTTCACTGCTGATTGCCGAGAGATCCTCAACTGCTTTTTGGTCACGATCACTGCCTTGTATCGTCGCGACCGAAACGCTCAGTAACGCTACAGTCACAATCATGCTGATGCTCGCGAGAACGATCATAAATACTTTGCGTGACGGTTTAGTTCGTCGGCTATAGGCTAGCAGGAAGCCTGCAGTAATAACGATAGCGATGAGACTTGGTACGATCACTCGTAGCGCGGTATCTCCGGCCTGGTCATCGATCCCGATCGCCATGCGGATCAGTGCATACACGACAGTGAAGAACAGTCCAGCGATCATCACGATGACATTGAAGATATATAACCCCACGATGAGCTTGTGCACAAATCGCTTCTCAGATGCCGGATTGCGATCGGCTTCTCGACGGGAGCGGACGTAGAAAAAGAGCGTCAACGGAAGCCACACGATCATCATCGCCGTGATCCACAGAGAGAACTCACCCATAAATTGCTGGGCCATCGGATTTTCGATACCGATCCAATAGTTTATCAGCGCAAACACACCATAGGTAACAACCCCTAGCGTTACGAGTAACCCGACAACAGACAGCGCCAGCTCAAGACCATACAAAGACATGCCGTTTAGAACACGGTTCACCCATTGGGCGGCTGGTTTTGCAGGAGTTTCCTTCATCGTACTCCCCCCGAATTGCGTATTCCCTGCGTCGCTGGACGACGGCGTACTTGCTGACGGTTGATTGATGGGATCCATGTGTGGTATCTCCTCTTATGCTTATACACTTAGTGTACTACGTTTCTCAGGAAAACATCATAGTGACGATTTGATTTCGTTGATCAGATCACGCAGCTCTGCAGCTTTTTCAAACTCGAGGTTGGCAGCGGCGAGTTCCATCTGTCCACTTAGCTCGCGCACCAGATGAGGATACTCGTCCTTCGGGATCTTTTTGAGGTTGATCTTGTCTTTTTTGTCGCCTTCTTTTTGCGGGATAATAGACCGCAGACCTTCATCGACGGCTTTGTTGATGCTATGCGGTGTGATGCCATGATCAGTGTTGTAGGCTTCCTGGATGGCGCGGCGGCGATTGGTCTCGCCGATCGCTCGCGTCATCGAGTCGGTCATGACATCGGCATACATGATGACCTGGCCGCGCTCGTGACGTGCTGCCCGACCGATGGTTTGGATGAGCGCCTGACTGGAGCGCAAGAAGCCTTCTTTGTCAGCGTCCATGATCGCTACCAGGCTAACCTCAGGTAGATCAAGCCCCTCGCGTAGCAGATTGATCCCGATCAGCACATCGTAAACTCCGAGACGAAGATCGCGGAGGATATCACCCCGCTCCAGCGTATCGACATCACTATGGATATAGGCAGTCTTGATATTGAGCTCGATGAGATAGGCGCTCAGGTCCTCGGCCATGCGCTTGGTCAGCGTCGTCACGAGCACGCGTTCGCGCCGTTCGATGTGATCTTTGATCTCATCGAGCAGATTATCGATCTGCCCTTCACTTGGTCGGACATCGATCTGCGGGTCGAGAAGTCCCGTCGGACGGATCACCTGCTGAGCCGGCGCTGGCGTCCTGGAGAGTTCGTACGGCCCAGGTGTCGCCGAGACATAGATGACGTCGTGCATGTGTTTTTCAAATTCCGTAAAGGTCAGCGGCCGGTTATCAAGCGCACTCGGCATACGAAAACCATGCTCGACAAGCACTTCTTTGCGAGCTCGATCACCGTTATACATCCCCCTCACCTGCGGAATCGTCATATGGCTCTCATCGATCAGCAGTAGATAATCATCGGGGAAATAATCCATCAAGGTCGCGGGTTGCTCCCCTGGCTCGCGGTTAGTAAGGTAACGGCTGTAGTTCTCGATACCCTTCACGAAGCCTGTTTCTTGCAGCATCTCGAGATCGTATTTAGTGCGTTGCTGGAGTCGCTGCGCCTCGAGCAATTTGTTGTTTTTCTCAAACCACGCTAGTCGGTCATCAAGCTCAGCCTTGATAGCGCCCATCGCTTTTTCAAGCTTGTGCTTCGGCGTGACGTAGTGTGAGCCTGGGAAAATCTTGACTTCCTCCGGCTCCGCTACGACTTCACCGGTTAGTGGATTGATGACCGTCAGTCGCTCGACTTCATCACCAAAAAACTCGATCCGATAGGCGTCCTCACCGCCGCTCGGTATGACGTCGACGGTGTCACCCCGCACCCGAAACGTACTGCGATGAAAATCAATATCGTTGCGCTGGTACTGGATGTCCGTCAGGTGTCGCAGCAACTTATCACGTTTGCGCTGTTCGCCGCGTCGCACCGTCAGTGCCATATCACCATAGTCTTCGACCGAGCCGATGCCGTAGATACAGCTGACACTGGCCACGATGATGACGTCACGTCGCGATAGCAGTGCCGCCGTAGCCGCATGGCGCAGCCGATCAATCTCTTCGTTGATAGCCGAGTCTTTCTCGATATAGGTATCGCTACTCGCGATATAGGCTTCCGGCTGATAATAGTCAAAGTAGCTGACAAAATAATGCACTTCATTGTCCGGAAAAAATGCTTTGAACTCTGAGAAAAGCTGCGCAGCGAGCGTCTTGTTGTGCGCCAGTATCAGCGTCGGTACGCCGCGGTTGGCGATGATATTTGCCATCGTAAACGTCTTGCCGCTCCCGGTCACGCCAAGTAGCGTCTGCTCGTGCTGGCCCTGCTCGAGTCCCGAGATCAACGATGCAATCGCCGTTGGCTGGTCGCCAGTTGGCTGGTAATCACTCTGCAAACGAAATTCTGTCATGTACTTATTGTATCAGTTTGCTTTATGGACTATTACTAATACGTTATACTTATGCCTATATGGCCCACACACACAAACACGAAAAACGCGTCTGGCTACCTGATGCTCACCTCGTCCAAGCGATCGCTGACTCTACCGAAAACTTGCGTGGTAGCGATGAAGAATTCGAACGTGCCTTTCGCATCCTCAAAAAATACCCACAGCGTATCACCATCTTCGGCTCGACTCAGCCTCGGCCTCACGATGAGTATTACAAAACTGCCGTCGAAGTATCCCGTCGGCTATCCCACGAAGGTTATGCGATCGTCACTGGTGGCGGGCCGGGTATCATGGAGGCGGCCAATCGCGGGGCTTTCGAGGCCGGTGGACCCTCGATCGGGTTTAACATCGTATTGCCCCGTGAGCAGTTCCTCAACAAATACACGACCGATCATCTCGCCTTTCATTATTTCTTCACACGCAAAGTCATGATGGCATTTTATGTCCATGGATTTGTCTATTTTCCGGGCGGGTTTGGCACGTTTGACGAGCTTTTCGAAGTCATCACACTGATCCAGACCAAGAAAATGCCTCGCGTCCCGGTCGTGCTTTTCGGCAAAGAATACTGGGGCAAGCTAGCGCTCTTTCTCGAGCGCCATATGATGGATGACGGCTACATAAAGTCAGAGGATGAGAAGATATTTTATATCACCGACGATATCGACGAAGTTTGTCGCATCATGAATGAAGACTATCACTCTTAGCTGAAAATCGAGCTATTCTTTGATACCCAGCCGGACGAATGCGACGCGTTGCAGCGGCCGATGCTGTAGGTATCGACGAAACAGCTCTTGCTCAAGCTCGCGTCGCACGTAGCGCAGTGATCGGTCATCAAACGACGCATTGTCTGCATGATCGATAGCGAGATCCACGAGATTCAGTCCAGCTGGTGCATCACTATACTTGGCGACATGGCCTTTGCCCGACCACAGCACCATCGTCTCGACTAGTCGTGCAAGGACGTCGTTGGCTGACTCAAACCACCAATCTTCCTCATCCATATGCGGTCCCATCTCGGCTGACGTACCATCGATCGAGTGATGAACACTACGCCAGTGCAGTGGATGCCCGCCAAGCGTGACGTGACCAGACGTATCACCGATCAGGGCAGTCACTACCGCCTCACCATAGTCGCGACCAGCATGACGGTATTTGAGCAAGCTACTCATTATCGATATTTCCGCCACGTAGTGTAGTAGTAGTGTTGTCGTGCGCAGCGTATAGCCCCTGACTACCTTCTCGCCTGTCGGCGCAATCGCTACAACTCCCATTTCTTTACTGTGCAGTACCAGGTGATGCCGCTTCACACTGCGACTAAGCGAGTCGATATATGCTAGCTTATCAAGATAGACCACTTCGAATGGCCGGCTTTCAAAATCAGCTGCAGTGAGCGACGTATATTGTCTGGTAAATGTCGTGTTCCACGCCGAGGATTCGATATAGCGAGCGGCCACCATGACGCTACCGATTGGTTCGTGCTTTAGAAGGCTATCAACCGAACGGTAGTTCAGAACCTTCATGACCATACGCGGCGGCTGTTGCTTGAGCAATTTCCTCGCGACAGTATTTTTCATTGCCCAGCAGTGGCGCTTTCCGACATGTGCGCGAACGTTTTTGACGATCAACGGCGTCATCTCGCTCACCGCATCCGGATGCTGACCACCCATGGCACTAGACAGGCGAGCATTATCATCCTGGACACGTCCCCGTAGTACTGCATAGAGTTCATGCGGAGTTGTATCGGCCGGATCAAGACGAAGAGCGCGGTGCATTGCGGCTGAGCGTTCGGCGAGTTCACCGATCAGCCCCGCATCGATCCCCGGACCATCAACCGTCGATTCTAAGCTTGCGAGCACCCGCGAAAAGTAGTCACTGTTATGGCCAAGAAGCTCGCTAAGAATCCGCGACATTATCCGCCTACCTCACGGCTTTACCAGCACTACCGAAAGCCTCGATCTTCTCTTCGACGACTCGCTGTACTGCATCATAGACAACTGGCATGAGTTTGACAATGGCGTATTCTTTGGGGTTGTCAGCCAGGACTTTCTCGAGTGTCGTACGAAAAACAAAGCGCATATCGCTGTTGATATTGATCTTACTAACGCCGATCCGTGCCGCTTCTTCAAAATAATGAAGTGGAGTACCAGATCCACCGTGAAGAGATATCTGACAGTCTATGCTGTCACGGATTCGCTGGAGTAGCTCCAGATCAAGCTGCTTCGGTACGGGGTATTTACCGTGCAAGTTACCGATCGCAGCCGCAAAGGTATCGATACCTGTCGCGTCGACGAATGATTTGGTACCTTCTGGCGTGCTAAAAGTCTTTTTGATCTCTTCGTAGTTGATATCTTCCTCGTGCAGGTTGCTCGAGCCGCCAAAATAATGCGGCTCAGACTCGACAAGTGCACCGGTAAACTTGGCGTATTCGACGACTTCCTTCGTCTTCGCGATGATATCCTCTTCGCTCGCGTCGTGATCAGCCTGTGAGATATCGATATGGATAAATTCAAACCCGACGTCGATCGCTCGTTTGCAATCCTCGACTGATGGGCTGTGATCGAGGTTGAGATAGACTTCGATGCCGTACTCACTGGCGTAGTTGTCGACCATATCACGGATATTTTCGAGCCCCATCGCCTTGACTTCACCGTCACTGACCTCTATGAGCACTGGTGCGTTTTTAGCCTGAGCAGCTCGGGCGATCGCAATCAGCGTCTCTTGGTTGTCGATGTTGAACGCTCCGACCGCAAAATGCTGCTGGCGACTGCGCTGCATGAGGTGACGAGCCTTGAGGCAATTGTCTCTGATCTCATGTATCGTGAGTCCCATTATTTCATCCTCTCGGCTTTGTAACTCGCAGGGGCTTTTTCAAGCCATTCTTTGAGTTCGCGGGTAGTTAGTAGACCTTGTTGAGCTCCAGGATAGAGGACGACGCTCGCGGGAGTGATCGGCGCCAGTTGTAGCGCCCCCTCGAGACTATAGCCTTTGATCAGCGCACCGACAAAGGTACTCGTATAGGCATCGCCACAACCAGTTCGCTCGACCGGTGGCGCTACATCGGGATAGATCGGCATGAAGAGTCGCTGCGTGCCATCACTGGCATAACTACCGTTATGGCCATCAGAGATCAGGACGATCTTGGGGCCGAGCTCGTGCATCTTGTCGAGCAGCTCATGGACATTGTCATAGTTACCACCCGTCACTTGGACTGCTTCCTCGCGGTTAAGTGCGACGACCTCGGTACGCCGATAGACATGTTTGAGACGCTCTTTGCCAAACTTGATCTGGTAGGTACCAGGCTGAAACGCTAGTTTGACGTCGGGATAGCGATCGAGCCATTCCATGATCTCATCATGCATGTCGACGGCGTTCTCGGCGATCGAGCTAAAGTAGATCCATTTCGGGATCTCTGACTTGTGCAGGTGTGGCCAGTGGTAGTTGTAGTGCTCGTGATTGATGAGGATGGTTCGGTCATCTTTGTACCAGAGCACGTAATGATAGTTAGTGTGTTTGCCGTGCTGGAGTTTGATCAGAAATGTATCGACGCCTTTTTTGGCGAGGGTGCTGACGACCTGGCGGCCACGTTCGTCGTTGCCGAGATTGGTCGCGAGCGCACTATTGAGACCAAGCTTGGCGAAGTTCACCGCCGCATTTGCCGCGTTGCCCACGCCGTAGATCACCGTCGAGCGCTCAAATGGCACTTTCATACCATATGGCACGCTGAGCCAGCGCTCACCTTTACCTTCATCGACCACTTTGCCCTGGTCTTCGAAGAGTCGGATAAAATCATCGATCACCGTATCACCGACTGATATAACGTCGATATTGTAGGGAGTGTCGTTTACGTCTTGTTCTGCCATGTTATGCTCCTTGATGATACTGCGGGTTAGTTTTTATAAAGTCCTGGACGCTGCTCGCGATATGCTCACCAGTCAGGCCGAAGTGTTCGAGTAGTTCGTTTGGCTTGCCTGACTCGCCGAAGCGGTCTTGTATACCGAGACGGCGGATCGGAATCGGTAGCTTATCGGCCGCGAGTTCGCATATGGCACTACCAAAGCCCCCGGCGATTTGGGCTTCCTCGACAGTTATGGCCCGGCCGGTCTTTTTGAGGCTCGCAAGGATCGTCTCGCTGTCTAGCGGCTTGATCGTCGGTACGTGGACAACCTCGGCGCTGATACCGTGTTTGGCCAGAGTATCGGCAGCTACGAGGCATTGGTACGACATCGTACCCGTCCCAAGTAGCGTGATGTCGGTTCCTTCGCGGAGTACATAGGCCTGGCCGATAGTAAATGGCGTCTCGGCGGTCGTAAATACCGGTGTCGCTTCACGCGCCAGCCGCAAATAGGTCGGGCGATCTTGCCGAGCGATAGCAAGAGTGGCTTTTTCGGCCTCGATGCTGTCCCCCGGTGCGATCACGATCATGTGCGGCAATACACGCATCAAGGCGATGTCTTCAAGCATCTGATGCGTGGCGCCATCTGGCCCGACGGAGATACCAGCGTGCGATCCTACAACGCAGACAAATCGCTCGTTGAGACATATCGTCGTTCGGATCTGCTCCCAGTTGCGCCCTGGGCTAAACGCCGCATAGCTGCTGGCAAATGGTTTCTTACCCATGGCGCTCATGCCCGCCGCGACGGTCACGAGATTTTGCTCGGCGACACCGATCTCGACGAAACGCTCTGGATGCGCATCACGAAAAAGATGCATCTGAGTCGACTCAGTGAGGTCAGCACACAGCGCCACGACACTCTGGTCTTCATCGCCAGCTTGCTTTAGTCCGCGACCAAAGCCTTTGCGGATTGGCTCAGAAGTGATGTCCGGTGAGCCGATTTGCGCTGATAAGTGGAGATTAGACATAGATACCTCCGACTAGTGTGCATGAGACACGAGACACGAGACACGAGACACGACAAAAATTCATTTGCTGACTTATTCGTAACTCGTAACTCGTGACTCGTGACTCGTGATTATTCATGTTCACTCCTAATTTTGCCTGCAAGTGTACGTAATTTTTTAAGTGCATCCCGTGCCTGTTCGCTATTCGGCGGGGCGCCGTGCCAGTGATAGTCATATTCCATGAAGTCAACGCCCTTGCCTGGGATAGTATGCGCGATGATGACACTCGGCTTGTTCGTGATGGCCCGAGCCATTGAGCACGCGTCGATGATACTCTCGATGTTGTTGCCGTCGATCTCGAGCACGTGCCAGCCGAAACTTTCCCATTTGCCCTTCAAGTCCTCGAGCGGCATGATATCTTCGGTATTGCCGTCGATCTGGATATTGTTGCGGTCGATGATACCGATGAGGTTATGTAGTTTGTATTTGCCGGCAAACATCGCGGCTTCCCATATATTGCCTTCATCAAGCTCGCCGTCGCCCATCATGACATAGACCCAGCGCTGAGGGTTTTGGTCGATGTTTTGGAGTACATAGGCCATGCCGGCGCCCTGGCTCAGACCAGAGCCGAGTGGCCCGCTGGTCGTCTCCATGCCAGGAAGTCGTAATCTCTCGGGGTGGCCTTGCAAACGGCTGCCAAATTGACGCAAGGTCATCAGCTCATCGACGTCAAAATACCCAGCTCGCGCCATCGTCGCGTAGCGAACAGGCACGGTGTGGCCATTACTCAGCAGCAAGATATCACGCTCCGGCCAGTCTGGTTTGTGCGGGTCATGCTGTAGGACGCTAAAATACAGCGCCGTGAAGATATCCGCCATACCGAGCGGCCCGGCGCTATGTCCCGAGCCAGCGTGCTCGAGCATGCGAATAATATCCTGACGAATGGTTATCGCCATCTGATCCATTTGTTTTAGCGTGAGGTGCCCACTCATTGCATTCATTTTACCATAAGTGCGATAGAGGTCGCGAGTATTGACATTACCCCTACTTTGTTGATAGCGAGGACCCAAGCATCACCAGGCTACGATATGACTCTTCCGGGTCTGGCGCTCGCTGGATAGCACCGCCGACATCGATGACTTGTATCCCAGCCGAAACGAGCTGCGCGATGTTTGATTCGTTGGCACCGCCGTCCCAGCCGATCTCGATATCGGGTCGGATTGCACGAATTTGCGAGATCTTATCGAGGACAGTGAGATCAGCCTCACCACCAAACGAACCGAGCTTGCCCGCAAAGAGCAAGACATGATCTGCGACCGCGATACAGCCATGCGCCGACTCGACAGTCGTATCAGCAAGCAGCGCGACGCCGGCCTTCAGTCCAAACTTTTTGATATGGACGATCATCGCCTCGATATCAGCGTCTGCTTCAGCATGAAGGATTATCAGATGAGGACTAAGGCTGATCAGTGTCTCGAGCTGCTCTGCGGGGTGACGATACATCAGATGGATATCGGCCAGTACACCCTCGGGCCACCACACCTGGATGGGGTTAAGGTTTTTGTTGGGCGCAAAATCACCATCCATGAGATCGATCTGGATCCGCGAGGCGAAGCTTACCCGCTCGATCTGCTCACGATAAACATGCGGGTCAGCCGTGTTTGGGGTGACGCTCGGTACGATCGCTATGCTCATTATTTTGCTCTATGGCCGACGAAAAATCCCAAGACAAGCCGCAGCCCCAGTACAAAGAGCGTGAAGAGAAATACTGACTTAGCACCGAGAAGAACGAGACCAGACCCTACCGCAAAATACGGCCAAATGATGATAAATCCGAGCACAAACAGGAGGAGCAAGAATAACGTTTGATCAATTCGCTCTGTCGATATCGGCAGCACTCGAGCGATCGTCACATAGCCTGCATCGAGCAGAAGGAATGAAGCTAAGACGTACACGAAGTTCGCAAAGCTATCTGTTGCACCGAGCCCACCACTGGTTACGCCGAGCGTCACAGCGATCGCCAGCAAGAACCCAAACAGCAGCACGCGAACCGTCGTCCCATAGTACGACAGAGCGACGATGATATTGTGTAACAAAAGATGGGGTGGATGATATTGCTTACTCATAATACCTCTACTATACCTTATCGCAACAACCATGAGCAAGATGTTTGATTGCGTATACGACGTACCCTAGGCGAGATCGTCGAGCTGACGGTTGCGACGGCGAAACCGCTCAGCTCCGGCAAATGGCGTATCGAGCCACATATCGATAATCTTTTTCCATTCGTAGGTTTCGTCCTGGAGTACACGCGACGGCAAGCACAGTACATTGCTGTCATTATCATTTCGTGTCATTTTCGCCTCATAGCTATCCCAGACCACCGATGCACGAATCCCCCGAAATCGGTTTGCCGCCATCGCCATGCCCTGTCCGCCAGTACAGAGTAAGATCGCTCGCACGTCAGGATCTTCGTCGCCGATCACTTTTGTACAAGCAAGCGCAGCAAACTGCGGGAAATCATCATGCGGATCGAGTTCCTTGTCGCCGACATCCTCGACATCCATACCCCGCTTGCTGAGATACGCAAATACCTCCTCTTTGAGGTGAAAGCCGCCATGATCCGAGCCGAGATAGATCTTCATATTATCCAATCGTTTTCGCCACGTCAGCGGTCAGCTCGACGAGGCGGTTGCTATAGCCCCACTCATTGTCGTACCAAGCGACGACTTTGAGCATATTACCGCCGACCACTGCGGTGAGTGGCAGGTCGACGATACAGCTGTGGGCGTTGCCTTTGAAGTCGCTCGAGACGAGTTCTTCTTCGGTGACGTCGAGGATACCCTGGTAAAACGGTTCTTTGGCAGCAGCTTTAAAGACGGCGTTGACTTCATCGACGGTGACGTCTTTTTTGAGCAGCACCACAAAGTCACTCATGCTGACGACTGGAGTCGGGACGCGGACGCTCAGTCCACCAAATTTACCGTTGATCGCGGGTAGTGCCTTACCGGCGGCGATACTGGCACCAGTCGTCGTCGGAACGATGTTTTCAGCTGCCGCCCGCGCTTCACGGAGATCTTTGGCTGGTGCATCTTGTAGTTTCTGGCTCGCAGTATAGCTATGGACGGTCGTCATCATGGCTTTTTCGATACCAAAATGACTCTCGAGGACGCCCATGACCGGCGTAATACAGTTCGTCGTACAGCTGGCGTTGCTGATGACATCAGTTGCCGAGGCGATCTTGTCGTCGTTGACACCGAGTACGATCGTATCGGCCCCGTCACCTTTGGCGGGAGCTGAGATAATGACTTTTTTGGCGCCTGCTGGGTCGATATGTGCCCGCGCTTTGGCCGGATCGACAAAGAAACCAGTTGACTCGATCACGACATCGACGTGCATCTCATCCCATGGCAGATTGGCTGGCTCTTTTTCGGCTAGCACCACGATGTGTTTGCCATCGACGATGATACCGGTGCCGTCGAAGCCAACTTCATGATCATATTCACCATAGCTCGAGTCGTGTTTGAGCAGATGTGCTAGTGTCTTTGTATCGGTCAAGTCGTTGATCGCGACGATCTCGAGATCGCTTCGATCGAAGGCGATCTTAAAGGCGTTGCGGCCGATGCGCCCAAATCCGTTGATTGCTAGTTTTGCCATTTCCACCCCATTTCTTCATTAAGCAGTAGCATTGTTCACTTATGATTATATATCGGGAGAACTAACTGCGAAAGTCCTATATAATATACCGTATGAAAAAGCATCAACTGTTGTCGCTCGCGGAAAGTGCTTACAACGAGGATCAGCTCGCCGAGCTGACCAGTGCTATTGACCTTGCCATCGAAAAACACGCCGGCCAGAAGCGTCGTAGTGGCGAGCCATACGTCACTCACCCGCTTGCCGTCGCGGCTATCCTCGTCGAATGGGGCATGGATATCGACACCGTAATCGCTGGAGTGCTTCACGATACACTTGAGGATACCGAGACAACGTTCGAAGAACTTGAGAAATACTTCGGACGTGATGTCGCGTTTCTCGTCGCCGGCGTAACCAAAGTCAGCCGTGCTCGCTCTGGCATGAAAGACCTCAGCCACTATCTACCGGAGACCAAGGACAATCTCACAAAGCTGCTGATCGCCGTCGGCCAAGATGTCCGCGTCATCATCATCAAGCTCGCCGATCGCCTCCACAACATGAAGACACTCCGCCACATGCCGCACGACAAACAGATCAAGATCTCTCGTGAGACCATCGAGGTTTTCGCGCCCATCGCCGATCGACTCAACATGGGTCGAGTTCGCGTGCAGCTCGAAGAGTTGGCATTTTCGTATCTCAACCCCAAAGAATTCAAACATCTCCAGCGTGAGATCAAAGTCCGCCTTGGCAAAAGTCATCGTAAGCTCGCTCACGTCCGCGAGGCAGTCGACAGCAAGCTCACCGCAGAAAAGATCGATCATCAGATGGATGGACGGGTCAAAAGCGTCTTTAGCCTCCACAAAAAACTCAAGAAAATCCCCGATATCGATGAGATTTATGATCTCATGGCGCTGCGCGTCATCGTCGATGACGTCACGACGTGTTACCTCGCCCTCGGGATCATCCATAGTCTCTATCCGCCGATGGTAAACCGCATCAAAGATTACATCGCCCGGCCAAAACTCAATGGCTATCAGAGCCTTCACACCACGGTCATGACCGACAACGGCCAGATCGTCGAGTTTCAAATCCGAACCGAGCAAATGCACGACTACGCTGAGCGCGGTCTGGCGGCAAGCTTCCACTACAACGAGCAGAAACTAACCGACGCTTACAGCAAAGGACAGATCGCAGAGATGCCCGCTGATCTGCGCTGGATCCGCGAGCTCCAGGAAGTCGCCGCACAGCTCAACGAAGGCAAAGAAGTCGATGTCGACCATCTGAAGATTGACCTTTTCGGAGACCGCATCTTCGTCTACTCACCCAAAGGCGATATCTATGACCTGCCCGAAGGCTCTGGGCCGCTTGACTATGCCTACCGCATCCACAGCGACCTCGGCGAAAAGGCGGCAGGGTTTATCGTCAACGGCAAGATGGAACGGTTTGACTACAAGCTCCAGTATGGCGACATCGTCGAAGTTATCACCAAAAAGAACGCCAAGCCCAACCAAGACTGGCTAAGCTGGGTCTTTACGGCACACGCCCGGGCAAAGATTCGCGGGCAGCTCAACAAAGACCGTAGCAACAACCACCAAAGCTAGGCTGATTCGACCAACTCGATGTATTTGGCAATCGCCGGCTCGATGAAATCTTCGAAATAAAAGCTATCGAAATGAACATGGCGCAGCTCTTCGATCGTTACCCATCGATAACTCTCGTGCTCATAGCTGAGCGTCACCCCTGGCATATCGACCTGGGTCGTATAGAGCCATTTCTCGATGTCTCGCTTTACCCATGGGATCGAAACGATCTTGCGCTCGATCCTCAGAAGCCGACTCGGCGCGACGACGATACCGGTTTCTTCTGCTATCTCACGCACCATTCCCTGCGCGACCGTCTCGCCTTCTTCTATTATCCCGCCGGGCAAGTCCGGTAGATATGACAATTGCGGGTACTTGGTGTGATCACCGATCGTCAGCAGCAGGATATGACCGTCACGGTTGACGATCAAACATTTCGCAATCCTGCCATTCGTAGCACTAGCTTTCGCCATAGGGAGCCTATCGGCATCTAGCCTTTGTAGCGTTCGATGCACTCGTTGATAATCTTCGTCGCTTCGTCCGCGTTACCCCAGCCGAGAACTTTGGTTGAGCCTGGTTTTTTGAGGTCTTTGTAGTGTGTGAAGTGGTGCTCGATCTTTTGTTTCCATCGATCATGCAGGTCAGCGAGTGACGTGATGGCGTTGTCGGTGTTGCGGTCATCGTCAGGCACGCAGATGATCTTGTCGTCGATCTCGCCGTCGTCTTCGAACTTCAGTACTCCGACGACACGAGCTTTGAGGAAAACTCCGGTCGGGATCGGGTCATTTGTCAGCACGAGCGTATCGAGCTCATCACCATCCTCGTCAAGCGTCGCGGGGATAAACCCATAGTTCACAGGTTTGGCAAAGATGCTTGGCTCCACGCGGTCGAGCTCAAACGCCGCGACGTGGCGGTTCCATTCGATCTTGAGCGTCGACCATTTTGGGATCTCGATGACAGTATTGATGACGCCATCAGATGACCACGGGGTGAGAACTTTATTAAAATCAGGCATATGCTTATCTCCTATTCTGAGCAAATTATGTGATGTTGGTTACTCTCTAGTATACCACCCACACTTCTCATCGTTGAGGCCAACGTCGCCTATAGCGTTACCCGAAACCTCAAACGTCCCCCGAGGGGCAATTGGCCGTATCGGCCACGTCCAGCCAAGGCGCAGGCTCATCAGTTGGCGGCTGGACGAATTTGCCCCGAGAGGGATGTTTGCGGTTTCGGGAGCTCAACCCATGACACCTCATGATAAATACTAGGTGAAGTGCTATACTGTCACCATGCTCGTCATAGGTCATCGAGGTGCGGCAGGTGAGAAGCCTGAAAACAGCCTGGCAGCCATCAAGGCTGGTCGTCGCTCCGGTGCTGACGTACTTGAATTTGACGTGCGCTTGACCCGCGATGGTCGCCCTATCCTTGCCCATGACGACAATCTCCGTCGCACCCATGGTCTCGATATTTCCATCCACAGCCTCACGCTCAAAGAGCTCCAGAAACGCACAGCCGGGTCGATCGCACCGATCACCACGCTCGAAGAAGTCTTCAACGATTCACTCGGCCGTATCATGCTCAATATCGAGCTCAAAGAAAAAGGCACGGCGCTTGCCGTCCTCGATGTCTTGCACCGTGATACCTATAAAGCCCATATCGACAAGGTTTTTTTGTCGTCATTTTCCTCGCGCGAGCTCGTCCGTGCCCGCAATCTCAACAAAAAGATCAAACTCGCCATGCTAATGCGCCTGAACCCCTTCGCCTTCCTCGCCTGGGAGCGCAAACTTCACCTCAGCGCGGTCGGTCTCCACCGCCTTCACCTCAACCCCCTCGTCATCCAAGCCGCTCACCAGCTCGACATCTTCGTCTATGTCTACACCGTCAACCGCCGCGCCGCCCTCAAAAACCTCGACAAGCAAGGTGTTGACGGTGTGGTGACTGATTATCCAACGAAATTCGTATCACACTCTTGACATATATACTTATTTGTGCTATCATTACGTATGATTCGATCTTTAATATCGCTTTGCGTGGCATGATATAGGTCTAAATATTGATTTAATCCTATTTCTTGCCGCACAGGCAACAGTGTTCAGCCTCGCTGAACAGCACCCGTCCGAGACCGATGGACGGCCAGCAAGCCCCAGACACGGGGTACCAGAACGATTTGGGAGCGTCCGATTGCCTCTTCGTTCGATGTGACCGGTTTAGCCCGGAAACATTCACCTTCTAAATAGGAATTACTGGCCGGGGACACGGTACCGTTGACGTTGACTCATGGGCTAAACACGTGGGAATACTGAGGGTTGCTGTTCGTCGCAGCAATGGAGCGGAATCTTCGTGATACCGCAACGATCGTGACATGCCCCAAACCCGGCGCACGGGAATATGACGTGTGTAGCTTCGGCTACCCGGAGCTATTGGCGCATTGGTGCTTTCATAGGCCAAGACGTAGATAGACTGGTCTACACATCCGTGATACCGCCGGCCAGCATCTCACCCCCCCACCCGTCCGCGAGACGCTAAGGAGACTGAGATGCGGACTGTCTACTTTACCATCGAAGATTGTTTTTCTTCAGTAACCGCTGGAAACATGAAGGAGACCCTCCAGGTCTTCATGGACAACTGCGAAGTCGACGGTACCGCTAATTGGTACTACGACGAGTTCGTTGAGCCTACCGAGTACGGTGTCCGCGTGCGCGCATCTGGCCAGCCTCTTGAGGTATGGTATCAGATGTGCCATGAGATGGCACAGCTTTGCACACAGCTCTACGACTGTGGCGCCGGCATCGGCGTCCGGTTCAGCTGAACACTGCGGCAGATGCCGGTATCCCCTCGGGGCTCTACCGGCATCTGCCAACGTTCAATTTTGCATGACAGGCATAAGCCTGTTTTTTATTTGCGTTTCAGTTCTTCCAGGTATTCTCGCATGCGAAGGGCCGCAGTGGCGCCTTCACCGACAGCGCTGGCGATTTGGGCAGTTGCACCTGAACGGACGTCGCCACTGGCGAAGACACCCGGCATCGAGGTTTGCAGTCCGATATCAGTTTTGATCATGCCGATCTCGTCGAGCTCGACGGCTGAGTCTTTCAAAAATCCGGTATTTGGCAGCAAGCCGATGAAGACAAAGACGCCATCGACCGCGAGAGTTGATGACGCACCATTTTCTGTGATTTTCACCCCGGATACCGTCTTGCCATCTGTCGAGACAATTTCATCGGTCGCCGTCTCGAGATGTACCGTCACTTTGCCAGCCTTTACTTGCTCATCGAGCTCATACAGCAAGACATCGCTTGCGCGTAGCTTCGATCGTACCAGAAGGTCGATATGCGTTGCGAATTTGAGCAAAAACAGCGCTTCTTGCACCGCCGAGTTACCACCACCGACCACAGCCAATGTCTTCTCGCGGTAAAACGCCCCATCACAGGTCGCACAGTAATGCACGCCGCGTCCGTAATAATCCGCTTCGCCGGGTATACCGAGCTTCTTGTAGTCCGACCCAGTCGCGATCAGCACCGCTTTGGCCTTCAGTGTACCGTCGAGCATCGTCTCGATCTCTTTGTGATCACCAGCATCGACGATCTTCATCACTTCACCATAGCGAATATCAGCGCCGAAACGCTTGGCCTGGGCTTCGAGCTGTTCGGCTAGTTTTAGCCCCTCGATACCATCGGCGAAGCCAGGATAATTGTCGACCCAGTCAGTCGTCGCCGCCAGCCCGCCCACGATACCCTTCTCGAGCAAAACCGTATCGAGGTCTTCCCGAGTGGTATACACCGCCGCAGCCAGCGCGCTCGGCCCCGCTCCGATCATGATGATGTCATGTAGTGTATCGTCGTGTTCCATATCTTCCTATTCTATCATTTCACTTTATATATGCACTCGGACTTTGCGCTAGCCACGGGTGGCGGCCGGCGGGGCGACCCTCAAAATATTTTTGTTCGACAAAAAATTTTGCGGGGTGGACCGGCCGACAGGACCCGCGGAGAGGGAGAGCACCCGAAATTATTTTCTAAAATAATTTTGAAACGACCGTCGTCAAGCCC
>JBATPJ010000007.1:0-25565 GCA_049291395.1 Saccharimonadales bacterium (SeqCode)
GTCAGCAGGCGGTGAACCAGTTGGCATTGGTCAGGAGTTGCCCCGACTACATGATGACGGGTCGTCGTACTCCCGGGCACCCGGAACCCAGGTCTACGTGACAGGGCGTGGCGCCCGCTACACGACGGCCGGGAGCGAGCGCCTCCGAACCATCAGGGACCTGGATGTCCTGCGCATCGTCGCGCAGGATGTGCAACAGCTACTCAGGAACGCACAGCTAAACCGCGTCTGAGAGTCACACCCCGTCAAGCAGCAAGGCCCGATCACACCAGATCGGGCCTTCTGTCTGTTAATAATTCCTATATCTTTACTATCAAAAACACCTCTCGCGATGAGAGGTGTTTTTGTATCTCTGTAAGGTACCAGGTAAGGGTGGGCATCACCTGGCACCATACAGCCCTTCAACCCACCCGGGCACATCACACGAAGCGTCATCGGTATATTGATATACGTACCGTGCGCCTCCCGCCGAAGCGGAAATACTTAATATTCGCTGGACGTGACATGCCTGAAAAACGGGCTCCTGCCCACGGGGAGCAGTGGTTAAAGGGGTTAGTATGCGCATCACCATAATGTATTAAAGTGGAGGGTAGAAAACTTCAATACGGTGATACGCACCCTAACATTATTCCGAAGAATAGTGTTAAATGGGGGTATAAGGTGCGTCAAGTTACCTCGCAGGATAACTTTACCGAACTATATTAGCACGTATACGAGCTTATGTCAACACTTTTTCACACAAATCGTTATGAAGATCAATAATATCGTTCCAGATCAGCACAATTTTCTCAAGAGACTAGCGACCATTGCCGATCCACCAAAAAGCTTATACTATATCGGAAACCTGCCTGAGTCACCCCGCCTGACCGTGGCGATCGTCGGTACGCGCCGCCCGACCTCATATGGACGGACCGTTACCGAACAGATCGCCAGCGCCCTCGCCAGCCGAGGCGTCCTGATCGTCAGCGGTCTCGCGCTCGGTGTTGACGCTATCGCACACAGTGCCGCACTCGATGCCGGTGGGCACACGCTCGCTGTCGTCACTAGTAGTCCTGATGACCCAGGACCGCGTACCAACCGTTCCATCGCCGAGCGTATGATCGCAAATGGTGATGCGATCATCAGCGAGCATGACCAGACGCATACCTTTGAAGGGGTTTGGGAATTCGTCATCCGCAACCGCATCGTCAGTGGCCTCAGCGACGCCATCATCGTGACGGAAGCTAACATCAAGAGTGGCACCATGAGCACGGTGGCACACGCCCTCGAGCAGGGCAGAGCCGTCTATGCTGTACCCGGTCCGATCACCAGCCCACTGAGTGGCGGTTGCAACCGACTCATCGCCCAGGGCGCCACACCGATCACCGATGTCGACTCGCTCCTCAGCGATCTCGGCTTGACAGGGCAGGCTAAGATATTGCTTGGAGAAAATGATGCAGAAACTACAGTGTTGCAATTGCTACAATCCGGCCTCTCTGATGGCGAAGAGCTGTTGTCGGCCTCACAACTCACCCCGGCCGATCTATCGACCACTCTCACCATGCTCGAAATCCGCGGGCTGATATATCCGATGGGTGGGAATAGATGGAGGATCTAGAGGGATGAAGAAAGAGGGAAGATAGCTACAGTTTTCTATAACAGCTCACAGCCATTTACAACAGAGGCGAAACATTGACAAATATTAAGCATTGTGCTAATATAGTAAAGACGGAGATATTCGTTTACGGCGCTACGTCGTACCTCACAATTAGGGAGAAACTGTGTCCATTCACCGCATTATCACCGCACCTGTTGCTGCAGCCGTCGCGCTCGCACTCGGTGCGTGTGGCAGTGGCTCAACCCAGGCCACTCCGACCGTGACGGTCACGCATGCAGTCACGAGGACAGTCACCCAGACCGTCTACCCGACGGCAGAAGCCGTCCTGACTTACGCCCTTGATCCGCACGATCAGGAGCTACGCCTCCAGTGGGCCAACGACCCCAACCGCGCAGTCCTCTTCAGGGACTACGGCAAGGCCGGGACACTTGTTGCCCGCGCTCTGGCAGACGGCAAATTCGGCCCGGTGATCAAGTACAACGAGTGGGGATCCGACCTCGTGCCAGGGCAGACTGGGTGGGGCGGGATCGCCGCTAACACCGGAGGTAGTGCCGACCCTGGTCGTCCGAGTGCATTCGCCCGGGTCTACTTCCGAGCAGACGGATCAATCGATTCGCTGAAGGGAGTCGACGACTTCTCAATCGACATGGGGCTAAGCTACATCGGGCTTCGACACTCTCCAAAGATGTCGGGTGACGATAACACCCCTCATCGACTGTCAGTTGACGCTCTGCCCGACAGCTCCCGTCTGACGACATATGTGCCGTGCTTCACGGACTGTCAAGGGAGGAGTACCGCAGGACTCATCGAAGTCAGTAACCCGACGATACTGGTAGCGGTCGAGACCGATGCCGCCAAGGCCCTCGACGCCAACATGACCGCCATGTTCGGAGCAGACTGGCGCTCCCTGAAGTGATCTTCGTCCATGCCGACCGGCACCACATCCAGCGGTGTCCGGTCGGCAGAAGACCTGAGCGCTTACATAATGTGAGCTATCGGGTCTTTTTTGTAGACTGGAAAGTGGGAGCGGTCTTTGCTACGGCCTGGTCAGGACTTCGCGCCAGTTGAGAAAATCATAGCCACTTGTCACCGGATAACTCGGCGGCGGGGCGTAGCGAAGGTTGTAGTCGTAGGTGGTCACCGTTGTTTTGATACCCGAAATATAGCGGTTAATTGTGTTGTCGTAGACCGCATCGCCGCAGCCGCCACTCCGGGTGTAATTCCATGTCCAGTATTGGCGAGTCGCGACTGAGCCATAAAACGTAAATGTCTGGTTGGGCGCGACCCAGCCGCGAGTACAGCGGCTTGAGTTGACCTTATAGCGGTCGGGGTATGTCACCGAACCCCCTTGAGCCAGCACAGCGGCATTGACTTCAAAGGTAAAGGCACCACTTGTGGGCGGGGCATACGGGGTGATCAAGACATCATTTTCTGCGATCAGCCCGATAGCATCTGCCCCTGACTTAGTCGAGTAAACAAGATCGTCGATAATATTGATATCGGCGGCAAAACTATTGGTGCCAAGCCGCCCTGCCGCAATAGACACGCGGCCGCCAAACGTCGAACTGGTGCGGACCCAGACGTTGTCTTCAACAAATATTACCCCCTCAGACGGGATGCCAATGCCACTCTGCACCAGAGTACGGGTTAGTGCCGCAGTGTAGCTGGTCTGCGTGTCGTCTTCATCGCTGACACGATACAGGTCATAGGTGTTGTTGGCGTTGAGCTGTATCATGTAGCCCCGCCGCGAACTAAACGACGTTGTGCTGTAGCGCGGTATATACGCCGGTGTTCGCGCGGCGGGCGTCAGGTTGCAGGCGCTGGCTTGGTTGGCAAATGCCGAGGTGGCATTGTCATTGGTGAAGGCGACTTTTTTCATGGTACACAGTGCACTCATGACTTGGTTAAAATCAATCGTCGGCCGCGGGAACAACCAGTTTGATTTGTCGCGCGTCACGCAGTTCACAGGGGTCGTTACCGATGAACTACACCAAACGCCATCTTTGGTCGAGCCATTACCGCCATATTGCGGCTGGGGAACATAGCTGGCGTTCGCGCTCTCGACCGTGTCGGTACTGGGGCCATCCATATGAATACCCTGGTTCGAAAAAACCGGACCGTCAGCTGTCTCGTTGCTGCCAAACCAGAACTCAACATCGGCAACCAGGCCATAACTGGCAAACGAGGTCGCGCCAATCTGGGCTTCGAGCGTCCGCACTTTGCCATCGGTCGTCTTGCCGATCGACCGCACCGTCACGATGGTCGAGCCGCTGCCTTGAGGTTTGATCCAGAGCGTGTACGTGCCGCGCTTGACGGCATTGCTGTCGAAATAATCATGGACATAGGGCCCAAAGCCAAGCTGCGGGTCAGGGGTCACCGGGGTCGATTTGCCATCACGGTAGTCGGTCGCGTTGTGCGCCAGATGCCACAGATAGTAGTTAAGACCCGATTCGGCGATATTGAAGGCGGACTGACTCTGAACATTGCCACCGACGATCGAGGTATTGTTGGCGATAACCACGACAACCGAGGCACTCAAAATAGCCATCACAACCATAAACGAAACGACTGTTGGCAACGTGAAGCCACTGGATTGCTGCCACATAGCGCTGGTACGACGCATGACGAGCTTCATAGATTTGTCTTTCGATTGCGCAGCATAACCTGCGTCGTTATGGTTTGCTTGGCCTGGGTCTCAACCCGCGCCGACAGCTGAATCGTGATCGATTTAACCGCAAAAAAATCAGTAATCGGCGTTGCCAGCTCAGTATTAGCGGCGTTGAGATAAGTAAACAACTTCGTCCCTGGCGGCTGGTAAAAGCTATCAATCACTGTCGTAGTGGTTTTTTCAGCAGTAATAGGGACACCGATCGGCGGGTTGGCCGTCATGGGCGTCAAATCGGCCCGCAACCGCTTGACGCCGTCAACAGTCACCACATAGTAGCGAACTTTCGAGACATATTGGTCGGACGGATAAAAATAGGCGTAAATTTCAAGCTCATCGTCTTTTGCCATGCTTATGTTCATCAGGCCCCGCACAACCGCTGCAACCCGTGACGACTGAAGGCTAATCTGTGTGAAACTGCTGGCCTGCTTCTGTAGGTTAAGATACGAGAAAAATGACGTTGCAAACAAACTATAAAACAGAGCCGACAACACACCGACCAGCGCCAGCACGATGATAACTTCCGACAAAGTAAACCCGGAACCTCGGGCTCGCTGGGTCGCGCTGGGCCCAGTGCTCGACTGACTGGCTGTGGCCAACAAGGGGTTATTTGACATGGACGCCTCCAAGCGGTGTTGTTGGCAGCGTCACCGTACCAGCCGCATTCTGCACCGCCAGTGTCAGCTCACCGACCACCACACCATTAAGATCAAATGAGCACGTTAGCTGAGTTTGGTTGCCATTACAGGTGCGGTAGGTATAGGTGGTACCGCCCTGTGTCAATGTCGCCGTGGCCGAGCCAAGATTGTACCCCTCAATGGTAAAGGTAACATTGTTGAGGTTTTCTGTTGTGGCCACCGTGTCGGGGCTTATCGAGGTGATCCGTGGCAGAGCGCTATTAGTCGACAAGATTGCCCTGACTTTTTGAACGTATTCCTTGCCGCCGTAGCTATAGGTCGGACCAGGCGTTAGGCTCTGCGGGACAACAACCGGTTGCAGGCTCGTCGTGCCGCCGTAGGGTAGCGCGGCAATCAGATAGTAAGTTGTAGCGCCGACACTACAAAACTCCGCGCCATTCACCCCACAAAGGTAATACCCCCCGATCGGTGGCAGATTGCCGACCGCTGCCAGCCCAGCGGCATCTGTCGTCGGCCGTGTATCGGTTGGCGTCATTGTATCAAGATAATAGGCCGTGTTGGTGCTGAGAGTGTATTTCTTGTAACCACCCTTAACATAGAGTTTAGCGCCAGCTAGCGGCGAGCCAGACACGTCGGTCGCTTCAATCAATAAACTATCGGGACTCATCGGGCCGATTACCAAGGTGATATACGATGATTGTTGCGACAAGATCTTTTGCTTGCTGTAGGTCGGCTGGAGCGAACCAGACGCGCCAATTGTCGTCAGGCTCGAAAAGCCGCTTTTTGACGCGGTGACGCTGTAATCAAAGCCGTTGTCGGGCGGCAAGCCGTAAAAGATCGCAATACCGTTGCTGTCGGTGTTGTCGGACAGGTTGACGAGCGGCGACACCGTGGTGTTGGACAGGGTAACCGTCGCCGACTCGACGGGCGCGCCACTAGGGTCAGTCACCGTCACAAACAATGCTCCTGTTGTACTGGCTGTCTCTGACACACGGGCCGATATTTGGGTATCGAGTGAGGCAAGCAGCTTGCCCGATGGATTTTTGACCGTGACGTTGGCTAGTTTATAGTCGGCGGGGTTGGTGTCGACACTGGGCGGACCAGGCGCATAGACATAATTGCGGCAATACTTTTCCTTGAGTGCCTGTGTTGGATACGCTCCGCAGCTGTCATATGAGTCGTCGGCGAAGCTAATGCTGGTTGTAATGGTGTAAACGACGCCATTTTCTGTCTTTTGAATACTGGCCGGTATCGGGTTGGGCGCAATAATACTGCCGCCAATTACCGCCAAACCGTCATAGGACAGTGATTTGAGATATTCCATTTGGTTGACGGCCAAGGCATTGGCAACTGCTCGTTGCTTGGCGGCAACCGCACTACCGACAAGTGTCACCAGGAGCGACAGAAATGCCAACGACATGGCAGCAATAACCGTCAACGAAATCACCATCTCTGCCAATGCAAATCCGTGACCGTACCCCTCGCGCTTCATTATATGCTTATTATACATCGCTTATGCTCATTACGACGATTCGTTGCAAAATCCTTTCGCGAGCGGCTGATCACTCATACGATTTGCTTTTTTGCACGAGTAGCGTAGTATAGAGCGCTGTATATATGAGCAAAAATCTTGTCATCGTCGAGTCACCGGCCAAAGCCAAAACTATCGAGAAATATCTCGGGAAGGATTTTCAAGTCCTCTCGAGTATCGGTCATATCCGTAGCATCGCGAAGAAAACCAAAGACGGCACACCGCCGATCGATGTGCAAAACGGCTTCGCGACCACTTACGAGATCGATAGCGACAAGAAAAAGACCATCACCGAGCTGAAAAAGGCCGTCAAAGCCGCTGACACCGTCTGGCTCGCCACTGATGAAGACCGCGAAGGTGAGGCGATCGCCTGGCACCTCTGTGAAGTGCTCAAACTCGACCCCAAGACAACCAAACGTATCGTCTTCCACGAGATCACCAAGACCGCCATCGAAGAAGCGGTCCAGCACCCCCGGACCGTCGATATGAAGCTCGTCGAAGCCCAACAAGCTCGTCAGATCCTCGACCGCATCGTCGGTTTTGAGCTGAGCCCTGTCGTCTGGCAAAAAGTCCCCGGCGGCAAGAGTGCCGGTCGAGTGCAAAGTCCCGCCGTCAGGCTCATCGTCGAGCGCGAGCGCGATATCCGGGCGTTTGAGAGTTCGTCACAGTTTAAGGTGACCGCTGAGCTCGAGAGTGAAGGTAACGGGACTGAGATCAGTCAATTCAAGGCCGAGCTGCCACAGCGCTTCGATACCGAAGACGAGGCCAAACACTTCCTCGAGGGGCTCGTAGGGGCCTCATATCGCATTTCTGACGTCACCAAGAGCCCCGCATCGCGTAATCCCGCTGCACCATTCACGACCAGCACCCTGCAGCAGGATGCCAACGCCAAACTCGGCTTCAGTAGCCGCTCGACCATGTCCGCCGCACAGAAACTCTACCAAGACGGTAAGATCACCTACATGCGTACCGACAGCGTGACACTGAGCAAACAGGCCATGGCCGCCGCAGCAAGCTATATCGAATCGCGTTATGGCAAAGAGTACGTCCAGGTCCGCGCCTTCAAGACCAAATCCGCCAGCGCCCAAGAAGCCCACGAAGCCATCCGTCCGACAGATATGAGCCTCGAAGTCGCCTCAGGCAACGAATACGACCAGAAACTATACAATCTTATCCGCAACCGCACGCTCGCCTCACAAATGGCCCCAGCTCGTCTGGAAAAAACAGAGGTGACGATAGACATTAGACGATGGACATTAGACGATGGGAAGTCACAAAAAGACATAGCTGCTCCTACTGTCCAATCTCCGACGTCCAACGTCCACTTCGTCGCTCGCGGCGAAGTCGTCATCTTCCCAGGTTTCCTCGCCGTCTACGGCGGCGGCAAGGACGACACCCTCCTGCCACCTCTGTCGACAGGTGACGTTGTCGACCTCACATCAGCCGAAGCACGCCAGGTTTTCGCCCGCCCACCAGCCCGCTACACCGAAGGAAGCCTCGTCAAAAAACTCGAAGAACTCGGCATCGGCCGACCAAGCACCTACGCAACGATCATCAACACCGTGCAAACGCGCGGTTATGTCGAGCGAGGGGAGAGTGAGGGCAACGAGCGCGAAGTTATCGTGCTGGCTTATCAGCCGGCAGAGAGGGAAGAAGAAAGAGGGAAGAAGGAAGAGGGACCACAATCATCCCAATCTACGCCAGCGGCAACATCAATACAATCCTCTGAGGATAGTGTGATCCAAAGTGGCGAAGCCACATGGGGTCAACCCAACGCCACGGGCGCGAAGCCCCGTAGAGAGTTATCCGAAGAGGATTGTGTTGATGCTGCCGAGTACATATCCCGCACTATCGTCACCGAAAAAACCGGCTCCGACCGGGGCAAACTTGTGCCGACACCAGCCGGTGAACTGATCGCCGACTTTTTGACCAATCATTTTGAGCCTGTCGTCGATTATGGCTTCACGGCCAGCGTCGAAGAGCATTTCGACGATATCGCCAGCGCCAAACTGGAGCGCAACCGCATGCTCGGCGACTTTTACGGTCCATTCCACGCCCTGATCGACAAATCAGGCGACATCGACCGCGCCAGCGTCGGCAATGCCCGCGAAATCGGCATCGACCCCAAGACAAATCTCCCGATCATCGCTCGCTTCGGCCGTTTCGGACCCATGCTACAGCTCGGTACAGCCGAAGGTGACGACAAGCCACAGTTCGCGCCACTGCCCAAAGGCGTCCGCCTCGAGACCGTCACACTCGAGCAAGCCCTCGAAGCCTTCAAACTCCCACGCCTCGTCGGCCAAACCGACGACGGCAAAGACATCCGGGCAAACATCGGCCGCTTCGGCCCCTACATCCAGATCGACAAACTCTTCGTCAGTATCAAACCCCTCGACCCGCATGACATCACCCTCGAGGAAGCCAAAGAACTCTACGCCGCCAAGCTGAAAGCCGAAGCCGAGAAAAACATCGCTGATTTCGGTGACGGCATCAAAGTCTTAAACGGCCGCTTCGGCCCCTACATCACCGACGGCAAGAAAAACGCCAAGATCCCCAAAGACACTGAGCCCGCCTCGATCACCCACGACGAAGCCAAAAAACTCCTCGCCGCCGCCCCGGCCGCTGGCAAAAAACGTCGCTTCACCCGCAAGAAGAAATAATTTTTTATCGAAGTTGCTGTACCGTTTGATTATTTGATATCTTATGATAATATACTCCTCATCGGACCGAATTTTACTCACTCGGAAGGAAGATCATGTCAGTCATTGCAGTTGGGCAGTTCCGCAACCCCAATGCCGTCGGAGTCAGTGGTGTTCTCTGTCGAGATGATGTCCGGCGCGGAATACCATTCGTCTGGTACCTCCCGGAGTCAGGAGAGCCATCCATTCGCGGCACGTTCCAATCGGAGCCAAGTTACACCGAGGATGGCTATCTCGTTGAAGTGCGAGTTGAGGGGAGCGACCACGACTCGGAACTCTGCCTGAGAGATATGGGGATTACCTCACATGCAAACGGCTCGTGGAGCCGCCGTGTCACCATCCTCGACATCGAGTGACCACCACCCGCCCACACGTGAACCCGCCCTGGTCGAGCCGCAGCTCCCAAGCCGCTCGCCAGGGCGGGTTCACATTTTGTCTGATAAGACTTGCACGATCGGGACTTTTGTTCTAGGATTACCTGTGTCGTATCACCGTACGACATCCGATGAGAGGAAGGCGCAATATACGACGTTCTCGCAAATACCCACATTAGAATCATCGGAGCCCAATCTAGTGGCCACCCCGGACATGAGGGTCCGCTAGGCACGCGCCCTTCGGGGCCATCGTCACTCTGGCAGGGCATCAGGCAATAGCCTACCTTCGCGGCTCATGCCATGAGTGATCTTCCAACCCGTCCACCGTGAACCCGCCCTGGTCGAGCCGCAGCTCCCAGGTCGCTCGCCAGGGCGGGTTCACTATTCACACTTGCAAATTTTATAACGACGTAATCGCTATTGACTTTTGTAGTATTTGTGATATCATTTATTTGTTAGTACAAGCCCTAGAGGAAGGTGCTTCTATGAACCGGCTCGTGTACCGAGCAGCTCAGACGATCGTCACGACGCTGGCCATCGCGGCCACGGTGTGGTTGATTATCCAGATTCGTCAGGGATTCCTGACGATGCACAGCTGGACGATCATGATGGAGCAGTGCGCACATCGGGAAATCTGGTGTGCGAGTAACTCCTTTGCCGATGCAGAGTGGCACATCGAGACGGTGAAGCCCTACATGGCGTTCTTCGCCTTCGGCGCACTCTGCACGACGGTCATGGCGTTCGCCCCATGGCTGCTCTACGCTCAGAGTGAGCGAGACTCCCAACCTGCCGAACTCTGACCCACCCGCCCACCACGAACCCGCCCTGGTCGAGCTACCGCTCCCAGGTCGCTCTCGCCAGGGCGGGTTCATCATTTCTATAGATATGACATATTACATCACATTCTGAAATCCTAGGAGCCAGGCTCCTAATGATATTAGGAAATAAAACTGAAACATTGACAAATGTAGTGACATGTGCTAATAATTATCCATGCAATCGTTTGATAGTGATCAAACACTCTCCAACCATCCTTCCTCTCTCGAGAGCAGTTCACAGAGGCCGCCCATCCTTGATAGGCGGCTTTTTGATATCACCCATGGCGATGAGTTGCCGAGTGGCGATGCTGGCTTGTTTGAGCGTCTCGCCGTCGAAGTTGAGCGAACAAACTGGACCAATCAAGAGATAGATCTGTTCAACCAAGCTCTCGAAGACATGGCGCGTATTCATAGTGGCGACATGCGCGGTGACCAGCGTTCACACGTCCACATGCTCCGTGGTGCGATACGGCTCATGAGTGAAGGTGAGCAGTATTTTGGCGTCTGTGACCGACCAGACCTCGTAATCGCATATCTGCTCCATGACTCCGTCGAAGACTTCGTCGAACGCTGGCTGAGCCCTGAGCAGCTCGCCGGTCTCGACCTCAGCACCCGGGAAGATCAACTCCTCGCGCAGCAAATGGCGTTTCGCGTCATCGAACAGCGCTACAGCAAGACAGTACCCGAAGGGTATAGACAAGAGGAAGGTGACACCCCCGAATACGTCGATGATCCATCATTTGGCACTCGCATCAGTCAGGTTGTCGAATGGATGACAAGTGAACCATATCCTGATGATCTCAGAGATGGTGTCGACAAAGTCGAGTACCAAAAACGCAAATGGGGCCGCTACGAGACGGGCGTACGCCGCATTTATCTGAAAAAGGATGCCTACGGCGCCAAATTACTCAAAACTCTCGATATCGCAGAAAATTTCATCGGTGGGATGCGCTACCATGAAGATCCTCGCAAACGGGCAATCCACGCCCGTAAATACATCTTCCTCGTCGACACGATCACGCGTTACATCGCTTCATCACGTATCATCCCCGAGGAGAGAAAACTATTCCAGATAGGCCGTTTCAGGAGTGCGTTTGAAGAAGCCAGGCAGATCATCTCTAACCATATCGAGAAATATCCTATGGATGCCGAGCTCTTCGATACGTCTGACCGAGAGACAGTGCGAGTCATGGGAAGGACGGCGATAGACATCAGCCCAATCGCATCGTGAAAAAGCCACGAAGCAACAAATTCCACAACAATAAAGTCCCAAAATACTATTTACCATAAGCGCCAAGTATGTGCTATAATAATCGACAGACAGAAATAGTGTGGTGAAATAACAAATTTTATTGACGCGAAAGAAAATTTGTTCTATAATCATACATATAACTGATATATTAACAGTGATCATGAGGACAAAAGACCCGTATGAATAATGCCGAAGATACGACCGTAAACACTACTAGCGCTGTTGAGCGTATCTTGACTGGTATTGAGAGAGAGCGAGAGCGGGAGATTATCGCCCGTCGTTTTGGGCTTCATGACCGCAAAGAAACCCTTGAGCAGATCGGCGACCTCCTCGGTATCACTCGTGAGCGTGTCCGCCAGCTTGAGAAAGCTATCTTGATCCGCCTCAAACTCGCCGCCGAGAAAGACACTGACAACGTCGGTGCCGTCGAAAAACACTTCATCCGTCATCTCCACGAGATGGGTGGTGCTGCTCGCGTCAGCGACCTCACCAAGCGCATCCACACCAGCCCCAACGAGCGCGATCACGCCCACGTCGCCTTCATCGCCGAACTTGCCCCAAACCTCACCGTCCTCGGTGAAAACGACAACTACCACCACGGTGTCGCCATCCGCGAACGCCACGATGAGAAAAAGCTCCGCGGCGACGTCGATTCTGTCGTCCGCACGATCAAAGAACACGGCCAGCCTATCTCAGTTACCGACTTGCATGCCAAGCTTAGCCACGAGCACCCCGACCAGGTCCGCGCCATCGCCAGCCTGAGCAAAAACCTCAGCTCACTCAAAGACCAATGGGGCCTCAACAAATGGCCAACCGTCAACCCGAAGAACATTCGTGACAAGATCTACGTCATCTTGCAAGACAACGGCAAGCCAATGCACTTCAGCGAGATCGCCAGCTCCATAAAAGGCAGCGAGTTTAAGCGCAAAAACGTCACTACCCAGGCCATCCACAACGAGCTAATCAAAGACAAACGCTTCGTCCTGATCGGCCGCGGTATCTACGCACTCAGCGAATGGGGTTACCGCAAAGGTACCGTCAGTGACATCATCGCCGACATCTTGCGAAAAGAAGGCGCGCCACTGACACGTGACGAGATCGTTCGCCGCGTCCTCAAACACCGTCAGGTCAAAGAAACGACCATCTTGCTCAACCTCCAGAGCAAACCAGAGTTCAAACGCGTCGCCAAGGCGACGTACACCCTGGCCGAGGCAAAATAATTCACGTCGTGCTGGACGGGCAAGAGTGGAAGCCTACCAGCGCATTGCGAAAACAAGCGTTTTCAGCGACAATAGGTATGGTAATATATGGGCTCACTTATCGGATTTATCTTTAGTTTATTGCTCCAGTGGTATGTCTGGGTTCCGCTTGTTGCGGTCCTGGGGTATTTGACCTGGAGAAACTATCGTACCGCCGAACACATCGAGGCCTCCGAGATGAGCCTCCTTATCCTCGAGATCCCGAAGACCAACGATAAGAAAGAGCTTGCCGCCGAACAAATGTTCGCCAGCCTCCATGGTATCTTGCGCGACCGCAAAGAGCTCAAAGAGAGCGGGGGATGGCAGGAGCACATCAGCTTTGAGATCGCCGCTGTCGGCAAATTGATCCGTTTTTACGTATGGGTGCCCAAACACCTCCAAAACTTCGTCGAAGGCCAGATCTACGCTCAATACCCGACGGTCCAGATCCAAGAAGCCGAAGAAGACTATACCAAGCGCCATCTGGCACATAGTGTCGTTCACACCGCCGAGCTTACCCTCAGCGACAACGAAGTGCTCCCGATCAAGACATTTGAGAGCTTCGAAGTCGACCCGCTGGCCAGTATCACGGCCACGCTGGCCAAACTCGACAACGACGACGAGGAGGTCTGGATCCAGATCCTAGCACGTCCTATCGCCGACGATTGGCACCGCCGAGCGGCTGCCTATGTCCAGAAGGTCAGGGGAGGCGGCGGCAGCGGCCTCAGCTTTGGCGATCCTAGCTATTTTTTGAAGATTCTTGAGGCCCTATGGACACCACCAGCATCTGGCGCCGGCGGCGAAGCCAAACCGCGTGAGCTCAGCGAGCGAGAAAAAACCCGCATCGCCGAGATCGAGAAAAAGTCCACCAAACTCGGCTACCGCGTCAAGATCCGCATGGTCTATCTCGGCGAAGACCGTGTCGCCGCCAAACTCCGTATGCAAGCCCTGGTCGGGACGTTCAAACAGTTCAACTCGACCAATCTCAACGGCTTCCGCATGACCGACAGTAGCTTCCGACGCGACGAGATCGCCCCCTACGCCGCGCGTATGTTTATCGACCGCGGCTACATCCTGAACATCCAGGAGCTCGCCAGCGTCTACCATCTGCCACATACCAACGTCGAGACGCCAAACATCGTCTGGGCCACCACCAAGACCGCCGAACCACCGACCAAACTCCCCGTCATGACAGGGGACAGCGCTGTCGATAGCGAGATCAGCGCATACGGGCTGACCAATTTTCGCGGCTCCAACCAACAGTTCGGTATCCTGCGCTACGACCGGTCCCGCCACGTCTACATCATCGGCCAGACTGGCGCCGGTAAGAGTGGTCTGCTCGAGCTGTTTGCGCTGAGTGACATCTATCACAACCAAGGCTACGCCATCATCGATCCGCACGGTGACTTCGCGGTCAACAACCTCAAGTTCATCCCGCCACACCGGATCAAAGACGTCGTTTACTTCAACCCCGCCGATACCGCCTATCCGCTCGGATTTAACCCGATGGAGGTCCTCGATCCAAATCTGAAAAACAACACCAGCTCTGAGATCATCGGTGTCTTGAAGCGTATGTTTGGTGAGTCCTGGGGACCGCGACTCGAATACATCCTACGCTATACCATCCTCGCGCTCCTCGATCACCCGGACACGACGATGCTCGACATCACCCGTATGCTGACCGACAAAAAGTTCCGCAAAGAAGTCCTGGCTAACTGTACTGATACCGTGGTGCTCAATTTCTGGAACATCGAGTTTGCCAGCTGGAACGACAAATTCCAAGCTGAAGCCGTCGCGCCAGTCCTCAACAAAGTCGGTGCCTTCACGGCCAACCCTATCATCCGTAATATCATCGGTCAACCGAAAAGTACCTTCAACATCCGCAAGATGATGGACGAACGCAAGATCCTGGTCGTAAACCTCAGCAAAGGCCTGATCGGTGAAGACAATGCCGGTATCCTCGGCGCCTTCATCGTCACCAAGATCCAGCTGGCCGCCATGAGCCGCAGCGATATTGCCAATGTCGAAGACCGGACGCCATTTTATCTCTACGTCGATGAGTTTCAAAACTTCGCCACCGATTCCTTCGCTACCATCCTCTCTGAGGCACGCAAATACGGCCTCAACCTCACCGTCGCCAACCAGTACATCTCCCAGATGGGCGAAGTGGTCCGTGATGCAGTCTTTGGCAACGTCGGCACGATGATATCCTTTCGTGTCAGCGCTGATGATGCACCGTTCCTCGTCAAGCAGTTTGAGCCACAATTTGAGGCCAATGACCTCTTGCAGATGCACAACCGTCATTTTATCGCCAACATGGTGATCAGGGGAGAGAAGACCCCGGCATTCAGCGGCACGACGCTGGCGCTACCATCAGCCACCGAGCAAGGGCAGGGGCACCTCGAGGAAATCATCCAATTCTCTCGGACGATGTTTGCGCGGGACCGTGCGGTCGTAGAGCAGGAGATACATTATCGTATCGCCTCCAGCCTTCCACCAGCCGCCCAGCAGATCGCCATCCCGAAGTCCTGGCCAATCCAAGGCGGTACTTCCGTCGCCGAGCAAGACCGTGCCGCCACACCGCAATCGCAGCCACCACGACCGCAGCCGCAACAGCCAGCAGCACTGGCCGCACAGCCAAGCAATGCAGCTGCAGCACCAGTCTTCCCGCTGGCATCTCCGGATGATCAGCCGTCCGAACCCAAACGCAAACGCACCCGCAACCGCTCACGCCGCAAGAAAGACGACGGTGGCAACTATAGCAATGATAGTAATACCGCACCAGGAACCGCTCAGAAAGCCCCTCAGAGCCCGTCACAGCAGCCTCGTGAGGCTCGTCAGAGCCAACCATCAGCAGCACCAGCCGCTCACAACAACGACCACGAGCTTCGCCTGCGCTAGTTTGATTATCTTTTTGAAGTAGTAGAACAAATATAGAACATCCTATCATGATGACGAATGCAGTTATTGGCGCATAGATAGTTGTAAAAAACTGCTAGGACATGCCGGCTAGGCAATGGCAACACAGGCAAACAACCAAGTAGGAGATTATCGATTTTTTGGGGGACTTCAAACCAGCAAAAGTAACATAAAGGGTACATATCATTATCAATCATTCATGTCGCACAATATATCTTTTACGACATGATGAATAGGATCAATAGTTGATTATATATACCTCTTCCTTATACCCTAACAGGGGATATTTTCGTATAATGACCGACAAACCACCTCTCGCGGTGATGTTCATCTACTGTTATCAGTTACGCCATGCACCGCCAATGACCACTCCATGCCGCGACGCTGCTTTTCACGAGACATTGTACTTTTCCACATCATTTGATGTGCTATTTGTTGTCGTCCTTTGACATTTCTTGAAATTATTTCACGCCCCTACTATTCCCTACTATTTGACATTTTTATAAAACTATATTTTTATATAGTTTTTCCCTGTCGTGTATTATTTCCTGTCTGTAGAACATAAATAGAACACGATCCCTAGTAGGAGAGGGTGCTTTCGTTCTATTTGTAGAACGCTTTCCCTTCGACCCTGGCATCGACATACTCCGGCGCAATACCCCGCGCGTCGAGGTACTGGAGCGCGGCAATGATATCGGCCGCCTGCCCTGCAGGGTCACGATCGATATTGAGCTTGACCGGATACGAACGGTCAGCAAAGATCAGGTCAACTTCTTTGAGCGTCGCTGGCGGTATCACGACTTCTTTGACCGGTCCGAGCTTCGACTCGACGCTGCCGACGACGCGCCCGATAAATGTCATCATCTTTGTCGAGGCGATGATCTGCTGCGAGGCGATGGGCAGCCCTGTCGAGTCACGTACTGAGATCGTCGGCTCATTGAGGAGGTTGCGCTCATAGGATATACCACTACTGTCGACATAATACTGCTTGTCACCGATCTGCCAGCGCGCTACCGCACGCCGCGCGCCCAGGAGGACGTCGTGACGCATAAACCCCGTCTCGTTTGTCAGCGCCGCTGACGATAATTCTGGGGCGCGTTGTATCATTTCGGCGCTAAATTTGTCACTACTAAAGGCGAATTGGAACCGCTCCAGCGGGTTTTCGTTGAGATAATCCTGCACCAGCTGTTCATAGTGGGCCGCGTCAGCTCGCGCTGACGCTGGCTGGAAGATGATCCGCGGCGTAGTGATGAGCTGGTCAAACAGCCACAGTACGACACCGGCAAACACTAACACGCCGACCAGAGACACGACGATACGGCGTCGGTGAGATCTGAGGTCTTTCTCTTTGTGACGTGGCGAACGAAGCTGAGCGGTATCTTCGGTAGCGGCCTGAACTCGCGATGAGACGCTGCCGGTCAGCGTTCGACTACGCCTGAAGAGGTTGCGCGAGTCACTCAGCTCACCAGAAGGCTGGCGAACCGATTCATTGTCTCTCGTGCGACGCGAACGAAATGCCATCCTAGCTCCGATCTCGCTTCGAGTGCGTCTCGATGATTATCTTTGCAAGATCAGCTGCAGCATGCGGTCGAGCGAATTGATGTAAATTGTGCGACAGTTTGCTCATCTGCTTGTGATCCCCCAGTAGCGCGAGGATCGTTTGCGGCAGGGCATCTGACGACGATAGCTCATGATCACTCAGCACCTTCGCGGCCTCTGCGTCCTCATAGACCACGGCATTTTTGACTTGGTCGCCCAGCTGTGAGGCAGGAATGATAATCACCGGCTTCTCGAGGCCAGCGAGCTCCTGCAAGAAGGTTGCACTCCCCCTCGCGACCACGAGATCAGCCGCGCCCAGCACCGACGCCATATCTTTATAGACAAACGGAACTGTGATGTAATGCGGGTGGCCAGGTAGCCGATGTTTGAGTGACTCAAACTGACCCTTCCCAGTGATATGATAGACGTGAATCCCCCGCTCCATCAGCTGAGACCCGGCACGCACCATCGCTTCGTTGATACTGCGAGCACCGAGCCCACCACCGGTCACAACGACAAGCGGTGCCGATAGATCGATAACCCCGATGGAAGATTTGGCGGCCCGTTGTTCCTCTGGTGTCAGCGGACGAAACGCCGCATCGACCGGTACGCCGGTATAGACGCTCCGCGCCGGATCATAGCGATAATTCTTGAGCGGCGAGCCCGTCGCAATTCGGCGAGCAAACCGCGCCAGCACTGAGTTGGTCAGCCCGGGACGCGTATCAGAATCATGAACCACGATCGGCACTCTCGCGATATGGGCCGCAAGACCAAGTGGCAGACAGACAAACCCACCCTTAGCAAACACCACATCAGGGCGAAACCGCATGATGATCCACAAACTTTTAAAAAACCCGCCGATGATCTTGAAGATGTCGCGAAGATTGAGCGCAATCGTCCGGACATCACGCAGTCGCTGCCCGATACTCTCACTATGATACCGACGGAGCTTGCCAGCCGGTATTGTCTCGACCGTCACCGGCACGAGCGCATGGTTCATGAGGCCGCGCGACTGAGACTCAAACGCCCGGTCACAGACAAACATCACTTCGAGCTGATCGTCGATTGTGCTGAGCTCATTGATGACGGCCAGGACCGGCGTGACGTGTCCGCCTGAGCCGCCGCCCGCTGCGAGAAGTCTCATTGGTGCTCCTTTCTGTCTGTTGTGGACCATGATTAGTAAACCGCGATATATGATACACGATACCAAGTGACGCCATCATAAACAACAAGCTCGTGCCGCCGAAGCTTAAGAATGGCAACGTCACGCCCGTTAGCGGAAAAATCCCGGTCATAGCACCGATATTGATGACGACGTGCGTCGCAATCCAGCCGAAGACACCCGCTACAAGCAGCTTCATCATCGGATCGTCCAGCCTGTCGGTCATCATGATGATACGCCGTAGAAGGGCTGCAAAGAGCCCCAGGATGACCAGAAGACCACCGAACCCAAATATCTCACCCAGTACTGCAAAGATTGAGTCGTTGAGCGCCTCGGGGAGATACCCGAATGCCTGGACCCCACCCGAGAGACCACGGCCAAAGATGCCACCGCTACCGATCGCGATCTTCGCCATCTCGATATGATACCCAGATGCGTCGGTGCTCGCGTTTGCAAATGTCATGACTCGCTCCAGCCGATGAGGCGAGAACAAGATAAATACCGCCCCAATCGCGAGGCCCACTGCCCCAGCCAGCGCCATCATCCGCAAGTTCAGCCCGGCTACGATGAGCATCGTCGCGACAGTACCGATCATAGTGATGCCCGTCCCCATATCCTTCTGTAGCCCGACGACAAAGATCGTCGCAATCCCGAGGACAATCCCGAGCGGTATCAGCGTCTCGTTCAGATCATTGACCGTGCCTTTGGCGATGCGCCGCGATAAAAAGACCGCCGAAAATACCAGTACGCCAAATTTGAGAAATTCCGCCGGCTGAAATGAAGTGAAACCGAGATCAAACCACCGACACGCACCGTTGAAACACATAGCTGGCGCTATCTGCGCGGAGCCGAGTAGCGCCAAGATGAGACATAGCCCGAGAGCGCCAAGGATGAGTTTGTTGGCTGATTTTTTCCAAAATTCCATCGGGAGAAATGTCGCCAGCGCAAATGCCGCGACCCCTACCCCGAGATACAGCAGTTGCTTGAGCATAAAATGACTCTGGTCGATGCTGCCGCCACCTTCGTTGATACGATGAATCTGATAGGGGCTCACCGCAAACAGCACGACGAGTCCGACCAGCACCAGCAGCCCCATAAAAAGCACCAGCCGATAATCCGGTCGATGTTTCCGTGTCACGGTGCCATCGGTCGCCGTGACCTGAAGTCGTGCCTGACGGCGTAGCGCCATAGTTATATATGGCCTCCCGCGAGCGCCAGCAAGAGTCCGACGAAGCCCGTGACATTACCGATGATCCAAAACCGCATCGTGATCTTGCTCTCTGGCCAGCCGATCGCCTCCAGATGATGATGAACCGGCGCCGACAGGAATATCCGACGGTGAAACCACCGCTTGCTGAGCAGCTGTAGGCCACTCGAGGCGACCTCCGCCACAAATACCGCACCGATGATCGGCAGCAAGAGGATAGAATTCGTTAGCATCGCCACCACGCCAAGCGACGTACCGAGCGCAAAACTCCCGACATCCCCCATAAAAAACCGTGCTGGATGGACGTTAAACCACAAGTAGCTGAGCAACGCACCGAGGATCGTGAAGCAGAAGCCTGCGAGGCCATAGTTGCCCTGCAGGAGTGCGATCGCCGCAAAAAACGTAAATGCCGATGCCGATAGACCGCCAGCCAGCCCATCAAGCCCATCGCTGATATTGACGGCGTTACCCGCGCTCACCACCGCCATGACAAAGAGCGGGATAATCCACCAGCCGATGTCCCACTGTCCATCGACAAATGGCACGTGGATCGTGTGATAGCCGAGTTTGTAGTAGAAAAACCACGCGCCGACGGCAGCGACCGTCGTGATCATGGCGAATTTCAGACTTGAGCGCAGCCCGGCAACGCCGAGCTTTTTGCCCCGGATATTGATGATATCGTCGATCAGCCCGACCAACGCACCACCGATCATGGCCGCGAGAGGCAACCATGTCTGCTGGCGATCGAGGTTAAAAACAAGCGTCACCGCGGCGACCGCGATCACGATGATCAGCCCGGCCATGGTCGGGATATTGCGCTGAAACTTATCGGCGTGCAACTTCGTAAAGACCGTCAACTCCTCACCTGAGGTACTGGTCGATCGCTGTCGCTTCCAGAAACGATACCGATAGGCAAAATACGTGTAGATCGGCGTCATGACGACCGAGAGAAACAGCGCCGCAAGCGACAACGACACGAGAGCAATGAGCGAGGTAGCCAGCTGTGCAATCGTGATATCGGTCATAATGTCTCCCCTTTTTGGTATTAGCGAAGTGGATAGTTATCCAACATCCAATTGCTCATATCGTTAAATATTGGTCCGGCTGCAGTCGTACCCTCATAGCCGCCGACTTTGGCATCATCAACTCGTACCATTATGACATATCGTGGCTCATCGATACCACCAAAACCGATATATGTTCCGACCGAATTTTCATCAGAATACTGACCAGTTGCGGGATCGATCACCTGGCTCGTGCCGGTCTTGCCGCCGACTTTGTAGCCGTCACGATCATTTTTGCCGAAAAACCCAGTCTTACGTCCCTGCCATATCAGATCACGCGCCTCAGCTGACGACTCAGGCGAGATGATATCCTTAGCGACGATCGATGCGGGACGCTTCGTGACCACCCCGTCATCATCTCTGATGCCAGCGATAAGATGTGGTTTGTAGTACGTCCCACCGTTGATCTCGGCCGAAAACGCCGCCGCGGTCTGGATCATCGTGAGATCCATACCCTGCCCGAACATCATGTTGGCATACCGGACATTGTTACCTTCTTGTTCATTTGGTGCGATGATCGTGCCGCGCGCCTCGCCCGCTTGCTCGATACCAGTCAGCTGCCCAAAGCGATATTTGTCATGAAAATACCGATAGATGGTATCGCGCGATGTTCGGTTGATCTCTCCGTCACCCATCCGCTTCGCGATGTAGACCACACCGGTGTTGAGCGAATAGCGCAGTGTGTCGAGCATTGTCGCTGACGCCTGACGAGGATCCTCTTCGACGTTACAAATCTCCCGGTCATCGACCTGCGTACAGCCCGATCCGTCGGCAAAGGTCGAGTTGACCGTCACTGCCCCGCTATCGAGCCCCGCGCCCATACTAAGCGCTTTGATGACCGAACCGTTTTCGTATGGATAGCTAACGACATTGTTCTGGAAATTCGCATAATCCTCAACTTCGTTATACTTTTCTGGATCATACGTCGGCAGATTCGCCATCGCGATGACACCGCCGCTATGCGGGTCCATGACGACGATGCTTCCTTTAGTAGCCTTGGCACGTTCCAGCCCGACTTTCAGCAGCTCCTCGGCCTTGAGCTGCACCGAACGATCGACGGTCAGCACGAGGTTGTCGCCGTTGACGGCTGGGGTATTGATATCACTATCACCGATCGTCAGCGGGATTTTGCGCACATCCGTCACTGTCTCGAGCACCCCGGCACGTCCGGCCAGGCGGTCGTTTTGTGATTCTTCGAGACCGTACTGACCCTTGCCGTCGTTGTTGACGTAGCCGAGTGTCTGCGCGGCCAGCATCCCTTCTGGATAGACACGGCGGGAGTTTTGCTGCATACCGATACCGGCAAGGTCTTCTTTTTTGATCAGCTCAGCTTGCTCGCGACTGACATTGCGCGCCAGCACGCGGTAGCGGATAGTTTTGGTTTCGTCGCGGAGCAATGATTCAAAATCCTTCACGAGGTTGCCCCCGATCAGGCGGCGCAACGTGTCAGCAGTGGCTCCAGAATCTTTGACGTTGGCGGGGTCGGCAAAGACAGTATAGACTTTTTCGTTGAGCACTAGCGGCACGATCTCATCACCGTCGGTCATATATATTTCGCCCCGTTCGGGGAGGATGGTCAGCGGCTGCACTTGGATGTTGCGCGCTTCGCTGACATAAAAATCATGACGAATGATCTGCAAATAAAATAATCGCACAACAAAGACAGCGATAATGATCATCAACCCCCATCTAAGGAGTGTCGAGCGGGTCGGTACTCGTGCTGTACGTATGGTCATGCGATTATTTAATTCTGTGTATACTCAGTTGAGCTTGGCGTAGTGAGTGCCTTGGCGACACTGCTGTTTGCGACGGTGCTGAGAGCTTGCAGACGAGCATTTTCGTTTTGCAAATCTTCCTTCTCGGCTTTGAGCGCGCTCAGACGTGTATCGAGGCTATCAATATCATAGCTGTAACTGCCGGTCCGTGTCACCTGCGTCAGGTAGATAAGACCGAGAACAGTCACCATGATTGCCACCAAGATCGTATGCGAAACTGGTCCGAGTTTGACGGCCGATGCATATCGGGTGGTGTTTTGGTTACGACGCCATCTCGCTTCTTGACGAGAAGCAAAGGCCGGCGGCGCAACGCGGTAGTATTGAGACATGTGGTGCTATCTCTTTTGTTTAGTGTTTATATTTTGCGTGGCTACGCGTCACCCACCCGCGGAGATGCTGGGTTCAGCAGTGCTCCGCGAGGAGTGAATATGCCCGGGCAGGATAATTATCGGTGGTTGACCGTGATTCTGACTGCTCGAGATTTGTTGACGATTTTGATTGCCATGGGTCGCCTTCCCTTCTTTTTTGTTTTATATTTTCACAGCGGCACGCAGTATGGCACTGCGAGCACGCGGATTGTGATCGTGGTGGATGGAAGATATGTCAGCACCCAGAATCGGCTTTTTGATAAGCAGTTTCATGTTTGCCTCGTATCCAGACTCGGTTTGTTCGGCAAAATATTGCTTTACGATCCGATCCTCTAGGCTATGAAAGCTAATCACGGCGACTCGTCCACCTGGGTTTAATAGGCGGGGTATGAGTGGCATGAGCTTCTCTATCTGGGACAGCTCATCATTAAGCACGATCCTGATTGCCTGAAAGGTACGCGTGGCCGGGTGTATTTTTTGATACGCGCCACGATGAATAGAGAGTATGACGTCGGCGAGTTGATGGGTCGTTCGAAGCGGCCGGTTTAGACGTATCGTATGTGCGATCCGTACTGCCTTAGCTCGCGTCTCTTGCCCGTACTGCTCGATGATGTGCGCTAGTTCCTTCTCGCTCGCACGGTTCACGATATCAGCCGCTGTCCGCGTACCTGATTCGTCCATGCGCATATCGAGTGGCCCATCTCGCTTGATCGAGAAGCCCCGCTCTGCCATGTCTAACTGTGGTGACGATACACCGAGATCCACTAACATCATGTCAAATTTCCGACCAGCGTCAGCAAGGTGCTGCGCGGCGGTTGCAAAATCGGTATGGACAAGTTCTGCTCCCTTCTGGCCGTAACCAGAGAGATGAGTGATCGCTCGTGCATCACGATCTACCAGCGTGGCTGCAGACGGACCGATGACGTCGATAATACGCGACGCATGGCCGCCATACCCTGCCGTGAGATCCAAGTACGTTTCACCCTCATGTGGGTTCAGCAAACGTACCACGTCCTCAAGCAGGACTGGTATATGCACACTATCACGGTTCTCTTGCGAGGGTGATAGCTGTTTTGGTTGTTGAAGTTCCGCCGAATGTGATTCGTCGGGAGCCTCAAAACGGAGTTGTTGTGGTGGTATATTTTTCATTGAGGTCACCTAACTGATAGTTAAGGTTTTTGTTTTCGCAGTATGTGTTTGTTTTAGTAGTTTGTCAATGGAGTTGTTGTGGTGTGGTGTCCGTATAAATACTGACGCCATTTGCGAAAGCCCTAGGAGAAGGGCCGTCTAAGTTCTCCTATTGACTAGTGAGAGACTTATGTGTGAGAACCTCTTGTTTGACGAAGAGATCCTTGTGAGGTGGAGTTTTTTGGGAGGTGTGTTGTTGTTGATTGGATGTACGATCGAGTAATTTTAAGTGTCATCGATTGCTTCACCCCCTAACTATCAGATAGTTGACCTCACGAAATCGGTAAATTCCGTGATCTATGTGGTGAACACCGTTCACCCTAATTGTTAACGTGCGGCACTGATACGCCAGTATTTACCAGCGCGGACAACGACGACATCACGATCGATCCCGGCATAATCGAGCAAATGCTGCTCAATCGTGATCCGACCCTGCTTGTCGTCTATATCGCCACCGACCTTACCTGTGCGAAATTGCACATTCAGATCAGCGACTCGCTCATCGAGGATATCACCGACTAGTGCTGCCTCAACATCCCGGTCCCAGACCGATGCTGGATAGAGATGCAGATAGTCGCGAAAGCCACGAGTGATCACAACGCCCTGATCGAATTCAACTCGAAGCTCAGCAGGTATGGTTAACCGCCGCTTATCGTCAAGCTTTCGTTCGAAATAATCTGTTGTGCTCATAGTCCTCGAGCGTTATGTTTTATATGTTTTATGGTGCCGTGGTTTTTGTTTTTAAATCCACTACCCCTATACTACTACCCACTCCTACCCACTGCAAGTACTTTTTTACTATTCTGAGTGATAGAGGGTGTTTATCCACAGTTTTGTGGATAAGAAAACTCCGCGGCCAATGCGCGGAGTTTTGAGGCGGTCAACAACCCTTATGGTTATTTGATGAGCCAGTTGAGCTGCGTTGCGTACGAGTTGTCGAGACGCACCACCAGCCATGTCGTCAGAACGATGAGGTTGATGAGCAGCGACACAAGAAGGATTGAGTTCTTGAGGTCAGTGTTTGTCTGTGCGAAAGACATTACCTGCTTTGCGGATCGTGTAGGAGATTTCTTTTTCATGCCTCATTGTATACATAAGCATTATCATCAGTCAAGACGAGGCAAACCACCCCGAGGCGCTATGAGTGCTCGAGAAGCCAACTGTTGGCGTGCACCCAGTTCGCGAGCGATCCGCATTCGAGATACTCACCTGTCGAGGTGCGGACAGCGATGGTACGACCATCGGCGACCATCTCGTTGAGGGCGTCGACGATATAATATTCGCCATTGGTCGTTTGCTCAGCAGCGACTTGACGGTCGAGATAACCGAAAAATTCCGCCGGCAACAGATAGATGCTCGAATTGTTGAGGTTAGTATTCACCTCACCTTCCTTAGGATGCTCGACGATACGGCGATAATTGCCCGCTGCGTCGGCTTCGATGATACCGAACTGATGGATCTGCTCCCACGGGATCGGGTTGCCGATCAGGCCACCATCAGCGCCGCGCGTCTCGACCAGCTGCCTCAGATC
>JBATPJ010000008.1:0-44832 GCA_049291395.1 Saccharimonadales bacterium (SeqCode)
GCCGATATCATGGGAGGTGGCGTTCCTGTGCAAGTACCGCCAGACGGCAAATCATAGGTGATAGAATAGATATAATTGATGAGTAAATGACAAGGACACGTATGGCCAAATCCCCGCAACCCACCGAAGGCAAAATTCCCCCGCACAATCTCGATGCCGAGATGAGTCTTCTTGGGGCTATCCTGATCGACGAAGAAGTCCTCTCGGATGTCACCGACAAGGTCAAGTCTGATGATTTTTATGAGAAACGCCACCAGCTGATCTTTGCCGCTATCTTGAGACTGTTCGAGCAACATCGGCCGGTCGATCTGCTGACGCTCAGTGATGAGCTGGAGAAAAAAGACAATCTCGAAGTTGTCGGTGGCAGTAGCTATCTCAACGAGCTGACAAACTACGTCCCGACAGCCGCCAATGCTGCCGCCTACGCCGAGCTCGTCGCACAGCGGGCCGTCCGCCGTCGGCTAATCAAAGCCAGTTCGGATATCGCCGAGATGGCCTACAAAGAAGACAGCAACACCCAGGAGATCCTGGAGCGTGCCGAAGCCGAGCTTTTCTCGGTCAGCGATACCAGCCTCAAACAAGACCTTGTCAGCCTCGAGCAAATCTTGACCGAAAGCTTCGATAGGATCGAAGAGCTCCATCGTGATCGCGGCAAGTTGCGCGGTATCCGCACCGGCTGGCGTGATCTCGATAATCTCACCGCTGGTCTGCAGCGCAGCGACCTCCTCATCGTCGCCGCGCGGCCTGCCATGGGTAAGACCACACTCGTGACCAATCTTGCGTACAATGTAGCGGCCAAAGAGAAACAATCCGTGCTATTTTTCAGCCTGGAGATGAGCAAAGAACAGCTCGTCGACCGTATGCTGGCCGATGCCAGTGGTGTCGACGCGTGGAATATTCGCACTGGTAATCTCAGCGATGATGATTTTGAAAAACTATCGACCGCCATGGGTGAGATGGCCGAGGCGCCGATCTATATCGACGACACACCTGGTCTAACAGTCCTTGAGATGCGTACCAAAGCTCGTCGGCAGGCACACAGTCATCCACTCGGCCTTATCATCGTCGACTACCTGCAGCTAATGCAGGGAAGTAGTCGCGGCGGGGAATTCAACCGCGTTCAAGAGGTGAGTGAGATCAGTCGTGGTCTGAAGCTGATTGCTCGTGAGCTTAACGTACCAGTCATTGGCCTGTCACAGCTCAGCCGTTCGGTCGAAAACCGCAATCCACAGATCCCGCAACTCTCCGACCTCCGCGAGTCAGGATCGATCGAGCAGGATGCCGACCTTGTCGCCTTCATCTACCGCGAGGCATATTACAATCCCGATACCGAGCGCCAAAACATCACAGATCTCATCATCGCTAAGCACCGTAACGGCCCAACTGGTCGCATCGAGCTCTACTTCCACCCAGAGCGACTACGCTTCATGTCGCTCGACAAACAGCGAGACGATTAGACGACAATTTCACCCTCCAAGTGATTAAAATACCCACCAGGATGGTATAATCATTACAACAATGCGTCGATCACTCATCCGTGAATTATTGCTCTATCGCTACCGCTATATTGCCGGTCTGGTCGTCTTTTCGGTCATCACTGTCTTTCTTGTGACCGTCCGTAACGACCTCGCCCCATCAGGGCTCTCGACTGCCGAGATGCAATCAGCTGCCACCAGTGCGACATTTAGCTTCGCCCACCCGCTTCAGCAGTCCATCCTCGACCTACCGTATCGGCTAATGCAAAAACTTTCGATGTCGGTACTTGGTATCACCGAATTTTCCATCGTCTTGCCGTCGATCGTCTTTGCGATCATGACCTCGATCGCATTTCTCATGATGGTGCGCCGATGGTTTCGACCAAACGTGGCACTCATCACTGGCCTCATCTTTGTGACGTCAGCGGCATTTTTGACGCTCGCTCGCACAGGATTTGCCGAGATTATGACGACATTTTGGCTCTCACTACTACTCCTTGCCGTTACCAACATCGTCCACCCAGAAGGCAAGACGCGGCTGTGGTTCCTGGCTCTCGTCTTCATCCTGCCGCTCAGCCTCTATACGCCGCTCATGATCTATCCATTCATCGCTATCGCTATCGCCGGCATCGTTCATCCGCATGTTCGCTTCACGATCAACCACATGAGCAAAAACCAATACGCGATCGGTATCGGTATCATACTCATCTTGCTCGCACCGCTTATCGTTTCCGTCTCATCACAGCCGCGATATGGGCTTGAGCTTCTTGGCGTACCAAATCATCTTCTTTCATTTTCCGAGACCGTCACAAATGCCAAGACTGTCGCAAAAATGTTTTTCAATCTCAGCCAGACATCAGTTGGTGCGATACCACAACCACTATTTGGTGCGGCATCGTTCATCATCATCGTGCTTGGATTTTTAAAGACTGCCCAGGATCATCATTCCGCGCGATCATATATGCTGCTGATCTGGTCTGCACTGTATATCCCGCTGGCCATCCTCAACCCTGACAAGATCTTGATCGCGCTCATACCAGCCTATCTCTACATGGCGATCGGCATCGAGACGCTGATCCGTGAATGGTATAAGCTATTTCCGGCCAACCCTTATGCGCGCCTAACGGGGCTGCTGCCGCTCGTCGTGCTGCTAGGCGGCATCATGACGTCCAATATCGCGCAGTATTTCTATGGCTACCTCTACGGCACACCGACGACACACTATAGTGAGCAGCTTACCGCAACCCGCGCGATCCTGGACCGCAAAGAGAACAAGGACGCAGTCATGACGACTATCGTCAGGCCAGACGAAGTGTATTTCTATGACCTGCTTCGGCGTGACTACCCACGGATGAACATCGCCGAGTCGCAGATCGGTCACGTCACGCGATCAACGATCGTTCTCGATGGTGCGACTGCCGATGCCGCAGCCCTCGGTGTCCCTAGCCAAATCGTAACGTCCTATAAATCAACGTCCGACCAAGTGATCCTACGCTACTACAAACCTAGCCCCACACCATAAATACTGGTATAATTGTCTCAATAACCCTGGAGGAATAGACCATGCTTGACCAAGCAAAGATGATCATGCAGCTCAAAAAAGCGCAAAAAGAACTAACCAAACTTATCGTTGAAGGCACTGCCGGTGATGGTGCCGTCACCGTGTCGGTAACTGGTGAAATGAAGATCAAAAAAGTCACTATCGACCCAGAATACGTCGACCTCGATGACATCGAAGTGCTCGAGCGCTGGATCGAACAAGCCACCCGCGAAGCCATGAGCAAAGCTCAGGAACTAGCCGCTGAGAAGATGAAACCCCTCATGGGCGGTCTCGGAAATCTCGGACTATAAGCGTGCGCATTGATCATTGATCGTTTCACGTTGATCATTAGCTGATCATTTATCATTTAATCGCAAAAGAGTCACGAAATATGCTTCCAAAAGCTTTGCAGGAACTGATCGAAGCACTCAGTACACTACCGGGTGTGGGTCCACGTTCGGCTGAGCGCTATGCTTACTATTTGCTCAAGACCAGTGATCACAACCGAATGCGGCTCAGTGAAGCGGTCTCAGATATCGCGCAGGGCGTGAAGCAGTGCCCGATGACCTACGCGCTTATCGACGCCAGCGAAGATGTCTCGCCACTCTATAGTGACCCTGAGCGCAACAAGCACATCGTCGCTGTCGTCGAGGAACCGCTCGACGTCATCGCCCTCGAAAAAACTGGTCTCTTTCGCGGTACCTACCACGTGCTCGGCGGGGCAATTAGTCCGATCGACGGTATCGGGCCAGATCAGCTCCATATCCCAGAGCTTATCGAGCGACTGCGGCGAGATAGCGTCGAGGAAATCATCCTCGCCATGAACTCATCAGTCGAAGGAGAGTCGACGGCATTGTACCTTCAGAAATTCATCGACGAAGCTGATATCACGATCAAGATCACACGCCTGGCCCGCGGCATCCCTGTCGGTGTCGACCTGGAATACGCCGACCAAATCACCCTGAGCCACGCTCTCGAGGGCAGACAGGCTATATGAACAAGACAAGAAACCATAACTTTAAAAGGTATGGTTTAGGGTTCATAGCGGGTTGCGTTATAACGGCTATTATAGTAATTGTAGGCTACGAATCTATGAAAGTTCTAGACATGGATATAATCAATCCATCTCGTCCTCTCTCTGAAAAACAACTCGGGAACGATTCCGTGAAGGTGATGGGTACGACAACCTGGGATAATTATTGTCGGGTAGAGTATGTAGGGATGTATTCTAACAATAACGGTGTTGAGTTTATGACGAATAAGTTGCCTCTATCACATTTTTATGATCAACATTGCCCAAGAGAAAATAATCCGTGGATTATACAGACCGGAGATGAGCCGAGCTACAATCCGCCATTCAAACTCCTAACCGGCGGCACGGACAGTGATCCCACATATGATTTCTATGCATTTGATAAAAGATCTCATCGTTACGAATTAGTAAAACCATAATTTGCCCTACCACATTCCACCGACATGTTACAATAAAACAGATGTACGACACACTCAAACAACTCATTGACGATGCGAAGCGTATCGTCGTGGTCCAGCCAGAAAACCCCGACGCCGATAGCCTCGGGTCGGCAATTGCGCTGGAGGAAATTCTCGGCAATACCGGTAAATCAGTCAGCCTTTTTTGCGCGATCGATATGCCAAAATATTTGCATTATATCGAAGGTTGGGCTCGTGTCGACAAAGAATGGACAGGGCAGTATGATCTCGCGATCATCGTCGATACCAGCGCCGAAGCGCTCCTGCAAAAAGCCCTCGAGACACCTGGGTTTCGTCATTTCTGCGAGTCTCATCCGGTACTCGTCATCGATCATCACATCGAAGGCGACGAAGGCGGCAACGACCTACCGTTTCCTCACGAGCTCGTGCTCGACGACCAGGCCGCCGCAACCAGCGAGCTGATCTACGACATTGCTAGCCAAGCGAACTGGTCGATCACTGACCGAGCCGCCGAAGCCATGATGGCCTCAATCCTGGGCGATACCCTCGGCCTCAGCACCCAGAGCGTCACCGAACGTACCATGGCGACCATGACGGGGCTCATGAAGTGCGGTGCTCATCCTGCCGTCATCGAACAGCGACGTCGCGAATACATGAAAAAGCCGGCTGACATCCTGGACTACAAAGCTGACCTCATCAAACGTATCGAATATCACTGCGATGGTCGCCTCGCTACCATTCACATCCCGTGGGCCGACATCGAGCAGTATTCTGATCGCTACAACCCAAGCGTCCTAGTGCTCGACGAAATGCGCCTTGTCGAAGGTGTCGACGTCGCCATCGCCATCAAGACCTATCCTGACGGCAAGCTGACCGGCAAGATCCGCGCCAACCTACCGGTCTGCGATCAAATCGCCGGGTTCTTCGGCGGCGGCGGGCATGCCTATAGTGCTGGCTTTAAGATATTTGAAGACTACGACAAAGCCATGAATGAGCTTGTCGGTGCATGCGACAAGATACTCAAGGAACAGTATCATGAAACTCCATAACACGATGTCAGGAAAGGTGGACGAGCTGCGTCCCCTGACAGAGGGCGTCGTCACACTCTACACCTGCGGCCTGACTGTCTACAACCAGCCACATATCGGCAACTGGATCGGCTATATCTACTGGGACATCCTCGTGCGCACACTGCGTGCCGATGGCTACCAGGTCAATCGAACCCAAAACATCACCGATGTCGGCCACCTCGTGAGCGATGACGATAGCGGGGAAGACAAGATGGAAAAAGGCGCTCGTCTAGAGGGTCTCACTGCTTGGGATGTCGCCAAGAAATATATCGCTATCGCCGATCATGAAGGCTACGACCTACTCGGCCTCATTCGTCCCGACCATCTCGTGGCCGCAACCAGCTGTATCGATGCGCAGATCGAATTTGCGCAACAACTCGACGCCAAAGGCTATTTGTATCGCACCGATGACGGTATGTATTTTGATACTAGTAAACTTGCCGACTACGGCAAATTAGCTCGTCTTGACATCGCCGGCCTGCAAGCCGGGGCCCGCGTCGAAATGGCCGGCAAACGCCGACCGACTGATTTTGCCGTCTGGAAATTTAGCCCCGTCGACCAACAACGCGACATGGAGTGGGACAGCCCATGGGGCAAAGGGTTCCCCGGCTGGCACCTCGAGTGCTCGGTCATTGCCCGCGAATCACTCGGCGATCAGATCGACATCCACACTGGCGGCATCGACCACATACCCGTCCATCACACCAACGAAATTGCTCAAACCGAAGCCGTCACCGGCAAACCATTTGCACAGCTCTGGGTGCACAACAACCACCTCAAAGTCGATGACCAAAAGATGTCGAAGTCACTAGGCAATATCTATACGCTGGCTGATATCACCAACAAAGGGTTTTCGCTCGATACTTTTCGCATGTTTGCACTGAGTAAGCACTATCAAACAGAGGGGAACTTCACCTGGGATAATCTCGAGGCTGCCAGTAACCGACTGCAACGCTGGCGAGACATGGCCTGCCTCCGCTGGCAAACCAACGATACACTATCTGACGATGATGACAAAGATCGCGTTCATGATGTCAACGGTATTCCTCACGCCGCACTCGAGGCTCTCAATGATAATCTCAATACGCCAGGCGCCCTCATCGCCATCGAACGAGCTATCGATGAGATCGACATTTCTCCGTTGTCGAGTCTGCAGCACAGTGCCTTAATTGACCTTGTTGCATGGATCGACGAGACACTGGGACTACGACTCGCCGAGAGCACTCCTGATATTACTGACGATCAGAAACGTCGCATCATCGAGCGACGACGAGCCCGTGACGCGAAAGATTGGACGGCATCGGACAGACTTCGCGATGAATTAGCCCATGAGGGGATCACACTACGCGACACACCACAAAGCACTGTATGGAGCCGAAGTTAGTACTCGATCAGCCGGGCAGCTATGATTTCAGCTTGGAGGCCAATTTAGCGATCGGGTTTTTGGCTGATTTCTCAGCACGTTCTTTCTCTGCATGCTCCAGGTAGTCAACCATCAATACTCGGATACAACCTGCGATCGGAATCGAGATCAAACCGCCGATCAGACCAAAGATAGACACACCGATCAGGATCGCAACCAATACCGACAAAGCGGATAGCTCGACTTTTTTCGACTGAATCGCTGGGGCGATCCAATTGTTCTCAAGCTGCTGGTAGATGATGAAGTAAATGGCAAATATAATCGCGGCCGTGGTGTCGTTGAGCAACAGCACGAGCGTTACTAGCACGGCACCGAGCGTCGCACCGACCATCGGAATCAAATCCATGATAAAGATGATTGTCGCCAGCGGTAACGCAAGGTTACCAGGAAGCCCAAAGGCAAGACTAAGTAGTAGGATAACGACCAGCGAGGAAACCGCCGCGATCAAGGCAACCATAAGCTGACCGTTGACGTATCCGACAACGACACGGTACATCTTGCTCACGACATTGCGGTGACGCGTAAGGCGCACTGGGTCACGATACAATCCCCAGACCTTTTGCATCCATTCGGGCCCTTCGATCAACATCAGAAATGTCAGAACGAGGATAAATACCATCGTTAGCGCTCCGTTGAACAAACCAGTCGCTCCGTTGACAAGGACACCACCGATGTCATTTGCCACGGCCGATGCTTGTGACTTTGCGTCCTCGATACTGGCGTTTAGCTGCTCCTCAAGACCATATCGCTCGACAAAATCGTCGATAAGATGTCTCTGTGAGCTCACTTGATCAATGATATGAGGTACGGTATTCGCAAACTTCGACGATTGCTCCACGACCGGTGGCACCACCAGGAAAAGGACGGTGCCCAGAAAGGTAAGTACCGCGACATACGATAATGCTGTTGCTGTAACTCGTGATCGCCCAGGTAAACGACGAGAGATGTATGAAACTGGCGGGTTTAACGCGAGGGCGAGAAAAATCGCCGTACCGATAGTTATCAGCGGCTCGCGGGCTTTAATGATCAGAAAAAGCAGCGTGACAAAGGCGATAACCACAATACCAAAATTCACGAAGGTTTTACGGTCAACATCAACACTGACTTTCATATCTGCAAGTATGACTCAGAACTTGCGATTGGTAAAGGCCAAATGATATAGTCAATCATAATGAAATCTGACATCATCACCATCAAAGACGTTACGATATCGTTTGGCAACTCCGTTATCATCGATGATTTATCATTTGATATTCGGCGCGGCGAGACGTTTGGGCTGCTCGGCAGCAACGGATCAGGCAAGACGACTATCATTCGGGCACTACTTGGCATCTATCGGCCGACAAATGGCACCCTACTGATTGAGGGTAAACCATACCACGTCAATCAAGGCGTGAAACTTGGCTACCTTCCCGAAGAGCGCGGTCTGTACAAAAAAGAAAAAGTCATCGATGTCATGACGTATTTTGGTCAGCTTAAAGGACTGAGCTATCGGGAATCATTTGATGCGTCAATGAAATTCTTAGCCCGCGTTCAACTTGAAGACAAAGCCACCGCGCGACTCGATAAATTGTCTGGTGGTCAACAGCAAAAAATCCAACTCGGCGTGACAATTATCGGCGACCCCCAGCTTCTAATACTTGACGAGCCAACTAAGGGCTTCGACCCGATCAACCGACGCCTCCTCATGTCCATCATCGAGGAACATCAGGCCAAAGGCGCCACGGTCATCTTCGTAACTCACCAGATGGAAGAAGTCGAACGTCTCTGTGATCGCATCATCCTCCTCAAGGGTGGTAAGGCAGCTGCCTACGGAACCGTCGCTGCTGTACGCAAGCAACACGGCGGTGCGTCCCTCGATGATATATTTGTAAGTATCTATAGCGACGAGGAGGAACATGATGTATAACTTATCGACTGTCATTCGTTTTGAGGTCATCCGAACGGTCAAGAAAAAGATGTTTTGGATCATGGCATTCTTGTTTCCTGTTGTCGTCGCCGGTATGTTCACTATCGTCTTTTTCTCAAATAGCGCGACCAGTGATGCGCTCAAAGACACCGAGAAGCAGAAATTTAGCTTTGCCATCAAAGACGATACCGCTCAGATCGATCCATCGCTCATCAACGCAATGGGCGGCACAACGACGAGTGATGTCGATGGAGCGATCCGAGACGTCAAATCAGGTAAAATTGATGCTTTTTTCCACTATCCTAAAGAGCTCAGCACACAGCAGATCGATATCTACGGACGAGATGTCGGCCTATTCGATAACGGTCGCTATGACGGCGTCGCCAGATCGATCTTGACACTGTCTGCCAGCCAATCAGTCGATATAAACACACGCACCATACTACAGGGTGAAATACGTATTCACAGTCAGACATATAAGGATGGTCAGCCATACGACGGCATGAAACAATTGATTGCGCCTGGGGTATTCTTGCTGCTGTTTTATATATTGATCGCAATGTTCGGCAACCAAATGCTCAATAGTACGATCGAAGAAAAAGAAAACCGCGTCATCGAGATGATCCTTACTACCATCGAAGCCCGCACGCTGATCATCGGCAAGATTATCTCTCTCATCGTACTGGCATTTATACAGATCATCGCCATCCTCATACCGATCGTCGCTCTCTATCTTACGATGCGTGAGAAATTAGAGCTTCCCGGGATCGATCTAACGTCTATTCCGCTTGACCCGATCCGTATCGGCATCGGTTTCGTACTCTTTATTGCCAGCTTTATACTCTTTACGGGGCTGTTAGTCACTGTCGGGGCAGCCTCGCCGACGGCCAAAGAAGCTGGAGGATTCCTCGGCGTTGTAATGATGATGCTTTTTGGCCCACTGTACGCCGTCAGTCTCTTCGTCTCAGCGCCGCAGAGTGGTATCGTACAATTTCTATCGTTTTTCCCATTCACCGCACCGATACCGTTACTTCTGCGTAACGCCGTCGGCAATCTATCGTACACGGAGGCGATCATCGCTATCGTCATCCTGTCGGCCAGCGCCGCGATTGTGATCAGCCTGGCCGTCAGAGTATTCCAGTACGGCGCACTCGAATACAGTCGCAGACTCAATCTACGAGAAATAATAATCGGCCGCTGATAGATATCGGCTAGCGATTGGCTGTAGCGACGACAGCCAAGCTTAGTAGCGATACAGCAGCAAGTGCCGCCACAGCAAGTGCGACACGTGTCGGCTCAAAGCCTGATTGGGTTTTCTTTTTACTCATGCTACATAGTATACGTCGTGCTTTTGCTTATTGTAAATCCCCGTCACTTGATGCATCATAGAATAGTATGAATTATGAGGAACAGCTAAAAGGCATCATTCAGGGTGACATCATAACTGACGATGCAGCCCTCGAGACAGCCTCACATGACGCAAGCCTGTTTGAGCTCAAACCTGCCGTCGTCGTGGCGCCGAAAGATGCTGCCGATATCGGCGCGCTCGTTCGGTTCGTTGCCAAAAACAAGCCGTCACAACCAGATCTCTCGCTGACAGTTCGATCAGCCGGGACCGATATGTCGGGTGGTGCTATCAACTCTTCGATCATTATCGACGTCAAGCCATATCTTCACAACATCTTCGAGATGTCATCGACCAGCGCGCATCTCCAACCGGGCGTGTATTATCGTGATTTCGACGAAAAGACTAAGACGCTTGGCGCAATGCTGCCGAGCTATCCAGCGAGTCGAGACCTCTGTACTGTCGGTGGTATGGTAGCAAACAACTCAGGCGGGGAGAAGAGTCTTCAGTACGGCAAGACTGCGGATTATGTGACAGAGCTCAACGTCATCTTTGCCGACGGCAACGAATACCTCGTCAAGCCACTCCAAAAAGCCGAGCTCATCCGCGTCATGAGCCGCAATGATTTCGAAGGAAAACTCTACAAATCTATCTTTGAGCTCTGCGAGCAACACTACGATGAGATCAAAGCCGCCAAGCCGCAGGTCACCAAAGATTCGACTGGCTATCATCTATGGGACGTATGGGACCGCGAGACGGGTATCTTTGACCTCGGCAAACTCATCATTGGCTCCCAAGGTACGCTTGGAATCGTCACCGATATCACCGTCCGGCTCGTCGAGCGTCCCAAGCACTCCGGCGTCCTTGTCTGCTTCATGAAAGATGTCGATATCCTCGGCGACGTCATCAATACCGTGCTTGCTCACAAACCCGCAACCTTTGAAAGCTTCGACGATAATACTTTGTGGCTCAGCTTCAAATTTTTCTTTAGCTTCATCAAAAAACTCGGACTCGGCCTCTGGATCAAAACCGCTCTACAACTTATCCCAGATCTTCTCGCGCTCGGAAGAGGACTACCAAAGCTCATCTTGATGATCGAGTTTACTGGCAATAGTGTCGAGGAAGTCGAAGAGCAAATCATCTCCATGCAGAACGACCTCAAGCAGTACCACATGCTCTACATGGAGCGCGACGAGACCGAGGCCAAAGCCAACAAATTCTGGCTGATGCGACGAGAAAGTTTCAATCTCCTTCGCCAGAAGGTGAAAGATAAGCACACTGCGCCATTTATCGACGACCTCGTCATCCCACCACCTCGTCTCCCTGAAGCCTGGCCGCAACTTCGTCGGATCCTCAAAAAATACGGCCTGCTCGCAACGATCGCTGGTCACATGGGCGATGGCAACTTCCATATCATCCCACTCATGAACATCGAGCTCGAAAAAGAACGCGCCAAATTCAAGCCGGCTATGACTGAAGTCAACGAGCTTGTCCTCAAAATGGGCGGCAGCCTGAGCGGGGAACACAACGACGGCATGATTCGCGGCCCATGGCTGGAGCGGATGTACGGCGCAACTGTCTTTGGATACATGAAGCAAGTAAAAGCGATCTTCGACCCTGAAAACATCTTCAACCCTCACAAGAAAACCGATGCATCGTGGGATTATAGCTTTAGCCATATACGAAAAAATTTCTGAGACGTATAATTAAACAAGTATGTCACCACGCAATTCAATCATCTATGTCGACAACCTCGTCAAAAAATTTGGCTCCGTTACCGCTGTTGACTCCGTAAGCTTCGCGGTAAAACCAGGTGAAATCGTCGGTTTCGTCGGCCCAAATGGTGCTGGCAAGACAACCACGATATCGTCAATCATGGGATTCATCAAAGCAAGCTCAGGTACAATACAGCTGTTTGGTGATACAGTCAGCCCAGCTAAAGCTTTCACGCATCATGTTCAGATCGGTTATACCGCAGGTGACATGAGTTTGCTCAACAACCTGACGGGTCGACAGTACCTCACTCACATGGCAGCTCTCACTCGCCCCAACGCCAGTCGACAGCAAGAGCTGATCGATGCACTCGATCCGATACTCGACAAAAAGATCAAGACGCTATCACGTGGCAACAAACAGAAGGTCGCACTCGTCGCCGCCCTGCAGCACCACCCCAAACTACTCGTCCTCGATGAGCCGACATCCGGGCTCGATCCGCTGATGCAGGAAGTATTCCTCGACCTCATCAAAGCCGAGGCCAAAGAAGGCGCGACGATATTTATGTCATCACACATCCTGACGGAAGTGACCAGCATCTGTAGCCGCGTACTTTTCATGAAACACGGCAAGATCGTCCTCGACAGTAGTGTCACCGATATAGAGGCACAGGCTGGCAAGGAAATTATCGTGACCGCTGATAAAAAAACGCTTGTTGGACTACTAAAGACTCATCCCGCCGGGCTTTTGAACCCCAAACAGTCGGGTAGTACCATCCGTTTTATGTACCGCGGGCCGATCAATGCCGTGATGGTCTGGCTGGCATCACACAAGGTAAAAGACATCCAGATCAGAGATCGCGATCTCGACAGTATATTTCACGATATGTACAAGGAGGGTGAGTGATGTTTATGAAAAGTATCCTGGCCCGTACACTGTACGATAAGCGATGGTTTGCACTCGGCTGGTCGTTTGCACTCAGCGGCATGGCGGTGCTAATGATCACGATGTATCCGTCATTGCACGACGGGATGAAGTCAATTGCCGCCACGATGCCGCCACAACTACAAGGATTAGTCGGCGACATCAGTATGTTTGGACATCTTGACACCTATCTATCATCACAGCTCTATGATATCCGCATCCCGCTTTTTCTGATGATCATGGCACTTGTCCTGGCGCTGTCACTATCCACTAGTAGCGAAGAACGTGGTGAAATGCGCACACTCCTCAGCACGGCGACGTCTCGTACGAGTTTATTTATCCAGACGATGATTGCGGCGATGATCATCTTTGCCGTCACTATCAGCTCTACTATCCTCGTCACAATCCTGACCGTGCCGATGATCAATGAATCTATCGATATCTTGCTCGTTTTCAAGCTCGCTGCGCTATCATTCATCTTCGCCATGATGATGTTTGCTATCGTCTATAGCATCGGTATAGGTACAGGCTCGCGATCACTTGTCATGTCGATCGGCGTAGGACTCATCGTCATCAGTATTATCCTCGAAGCAGGCCGCACCGTCGACTGGCTCGACCTGGCACAGAAGGTATCGCTACTCCATTATTACGATGCGAGCAAACTTCTGACCGACGGCCTAAACTTCAAGCACCTTGCCGTGCAAATAGGACTTCTTGTGATAATGCCTCTTGCTGGATGGTTGCGATTTCGCAACCGCGATATCGCCTAGCTATCGACTAATTAAGCGCGACACCGAAGAGTAGCCCGACACCGTAGGTGACGGCAGAAGCAAGCAGAACGATGAGGAATTGGCGAATAGCGCCATACCAGAGGCTTTTGCCACTTGAGCGGGCGATGTATGCACCGACACCGAGACTGACGACTGACGTAAAGATGATTGATAGTAGTGCAGCCGTCGATCCTCCGATAAAGAACCATGGTGCTAGCGCGACCAGTGAACCAAGCGTGAAGAGTGCAAGCGACGATACGGCAGCTGTCCACGGTGAACCAAGCTCATCAGGGTTGACACCAAGTACTTGCACGGCGTAGATTTCCGAGAAATGAGTGTCTTTTTTGGCCATGTCATGCGCGGCAGTCTGAGCGGCTTTCGGTGACATGCCTGATGCAACAAGTTTGGACTCGAGCGTCTCGCGCAGCAGTGCAATGTCGTTTTTGACCAATTTCTTGAGATCACCGAGGATGCCTTCAAAGAGTTCCACTTGTGATTTGACCGATATCCATTCACCAGCCGCCATACTAAACGCTCCAGCGATGAGTCCGGCAAATCCAGCGATCAGCACTGGATGCTGCGCACCCTCGGATGCTGCCGCGACCCCCAGGATCAAACATACCGTGCTCACCAGTCCATCATTGATGCCGAGCACCGCTGCTCGCGCCGCGCCGCCTTGCACCTGCGCTGCTCGCCGAGCTAATATCTCACTGTCATGTTGTTTGTTATCTGCAGAATTCAGTCGAGCCATAGATCCTCCCCGTATTTTTATCCTTACCATCATATCAGATCAACCGGTGATTTGTTATGATAGATGGTATGCCCCGTAAGAGCCATTTTTCATCTCCTCGAACAATTTTGCTCTCGATCTTAACACTTTTCCTCTTGTATTTCTCATACTATCTTCTCGCATCGTTTATCAACGAATTCTTTTTGAGTGCGGGGTATTTTAAGGGAACGCATAATGATTTCCTAGCGTTTTATTCGACCGGACAACTGACGGCGTATGGCGATATCGCATCGGTCTATAACGAACAAGCCTTGACGGCTATTCAGCGAGGTATCGTCCCGCACCCTGTCAGCGCACTCGGTTATATGCCGTTTCTCAACCCTCCATTTGTCGCACTGCTACTTGCGCCGCTTGGCTTACTCGCTGTCAATGATGCACGTCTGGTGTGGATGATCGTCAATGCCGCACTCATGATCGGCATCGCCTGGTACTTTACCTTGGGGATCGCAAGTAAATGGCAGCGCGGCATCATCATCGGTCTGATCGCGACCACATATCCTGTCTTTCAAAATCTCATCCAAGGCCAGCTCTCGATCATCATCACCGGTCTCGTCATCGCCGCGATGTATTGCGCAGAGAAGGGCAAACTCTTCACCGCAGGCCTGTTTTTGACCTGTCTGACGATCAAACCTCAACTGGCCGTATTTGTCGGGCTTGGCCTCTTGCTATTCCGCCAGTGGCGCGTCATCAAAGGTATGGTTGTCGGCACAGCCGCGCTACTATTGGTCACGTTACCATTTACTGGCGTCTCGCTCTACACTGAATATATCCATTTTTCTTCTGGTGTTGCCGCCGGACATGTCAGTGGTGCCGGGACGGTTGGTGAGACCACATGGGAAGGCAATATGAAATACATGTACAGCCTGCCCGGGCTCGCCGTCAGCCTCTTCGGACAACGCAACGTCGCCTCGACCAATGCGTTTTATTTCGGCATCGGAGCGCTGCTAATCATGGCGTACTTATGGGTCGCTCGTCGTACCTCGCCGTCATTTCGATCAAATCAGGGTCGGATCATGCTGGCGACTGGCCTTGCGATCATCCTTCTCATCAACCCTCACGCGTATTCGCAAGATGCAATTTTATTATTGGCGATACCCGCTGTCATCTTACCGATCTGGCGAGATCAGCGTCAAACAATTATCGTTTTCCTCGCTGCAATGACACTACAATACGTCGATCAGATGACCGGACTGCATCTCACAACTCTCGCGCTACTCGGATTTGTGTGTGGCGGACTGTTCGTGGTGAGATCCGGCAAATACATAGCGACGACTCAGGATAAAGTTCCATATGAATCCAGAAATCAGGGCACAAAAAAGGGATCATCACCACACCTTGCTCATAGTCGAAGAAGGCAAAACAACAACAGCAGAAGCATCTAAGTTGAATGTATCATCCCGCTTCGCACAGTCCAAGGCAGGGCCAATTCTGTTATAATCCTAGTAAGTGAATACGACAATCGTTACTAAAACTCGCCAAATGATAGATAAATTCGGGGTAAAAAATGGCAACTGATCAAAAAACTATCGACTCGTACGATCGATTTGCAAAAGGTTATCATGACCATGTCTCAGATCCGAATGATTCTATTTATCACAGCTACTACGAAAAACCCGCCCTTAGAGCAGAGCTCGGTGACCTAACTGGTAAAAACATATTGTGCGTCGGTTGCGGCAGTGGTGTTGATGCGGATTGGCTTGCCCAAAATGGTTCGGCCAGCGTAACTGGCGTCGACATATCACGAGAGTTGATCGCTATTGGTCGGCAACAGTTCCCGCATCTCGATTTACACGTCATGGACATGGAGCAACTGGATTTACCCGATGGAGCCTACGATACGGCCTGCTCAAGCTTGGCCATACACTATGTAGATAATATGACTCGCTCACTGAAAGAAGTATATCGAGTATTAAAACCCGGAGGAGTATATGTCTTCTCTTGTGGTCACCCGCTAACCTCCGCAATGGAAATAAGTGAAGACTCGACAACAACAAGTAAGCTGCTCGGTACGACGACTACTAAAGAAACTGAGGCGCAAACAGTCACTGGAGACTACTTAGCTGCTAGTACTGCCGGAACCAGAGCTATCGACGGCAATCTAGGCGACATGGACGTGAGGGTTTATCACCGGACATTCGCTGTGATGGTCGAGCAAATTGTCGCCTCGGGCTTCAAGATTGAAAAAGTGGTTGAACCTCTGCCGCTTGAATCAATGCGTGATATTGATCCAAAAACTTATGAGACGTTGATGAAATTACCTGCATTTATTATTTGGGTGGTTCGTAAGTAAGCCTACAACCGATAGCACTCTTACCTTTGTAAAATGATCTCGGGAGGAGGGCTAGCAAACCGCCGAATGGTGTTCAAGGGTTCGATCCCGGCTTAGCCACGAAAAAAGCCGGTCTAGTGACCGACTGTTTTCGTGGCTGGGGAGGAGGGGATCGACCGACGTTCCGCCGGCCCGAAACTTCACGATCAAAAGCATAGCTTTTGTCGGAAGGTTTCCTTGCAGACTGCCGACTGGCAGTCTTCACCCCGAATGGCATTCGGGCGTTCGATCCCACCGCATCGCAACAATAGAAATATCCGCCGATCATAAAGACCGACGGACATTTCTATGGCTGGGGAGGAGGGGATCGAACCCCCGAATGCATGGACCAAAACCATGTGCCTTACCACTTGGCGACTCCCCACTATATGGATGAGACTTACGACGTTGCGAAGTCTCCAGGTAGCAAGGTTTTGATCCATGATGGACTATTTTTATGACTCGTCTGCGACTCAGATAGCCATGTGCCTTACCACTTGGCAGAATTCTGTCAAATCTATTGATTTCTGACAGAATATAGCGAGATGATGGAATATCTGAGATAGTCTATCATCAAGCGTTCGACCCAATCGTTATCTATGAGAGAACAGGGGAAATTATAGCAACATATGGCCGATGTCTCAAGTCTATCCTCGGTGGGCATATGCTGTTATAGTGATCGATAACATGTGGGTACAAGACGCCAATCCTTTTGACAGTGTCATCATCTCGGCACTGGTAGCCGCTGTGCCCATAGTTGTCTTGTGCGCTCTCCTCCTAAGCCGCAAGCTCGCAGGACACATCGCCAGCCTCGTCACGCTCGCCCTTGCCGTGCTTATCGCCATCATTGCCTTTGGTATGCCAACGCATCTCGCGCTGCTCTCAACAGTCTACGGTGCGATACAGGGACTCTTTCCGATTGGCTGGATCGTGCTCAATGCCGTGCTGCTCTACAATATCAGCGTACGAACCGGCAGCTTCGCAATCGTCCGCGATACTATCGAGTCGATTACTGTTGATAGACGTCTCCAAGCACTGTTGATCGCGTTTTGCTTCGGAGCATTCCTCGAGGGTTCAGCCGGATTTGGCGCACCAGTTGCCATCACGGCAGGCATGCTTGTCGGACTTGGCTTCGATGCACTCTACGCCGCTGGAATCTGCTTGATCGCCAACACTGCGCCGGTAGCATTTGGCGGTATCGGCATTGCAGTGATTACGGCTGGCACTGTGACAAATATTGATCCGAACCTCATCAGTCGCATGGTTGGCCACCAGCTGCCATTTATTGCCGCCATCATACCACTCTGGCTCACGGTACTCATCGCCGGCTGGCGAAAAGCCCGAGAGATATGGCCGGCGCTCGTTGTCGCCGGTGGTTCATACGCGCTCACCATGTTTGTAACTGCATCGTACATCGGGCCGATGCTACCCGATATCTTGTCGGCGGTCGTCTCGATCACCGCACTCGTACTCCTCCTAAAATTTTGGCAGCCCAAGACAGTGTGGCGCTTCCCCAAGGAACGAACCCATGCGCCCTTGCAACACCGAACGACACATAAGCATTCTCGTTCAACCATCATTCGCGCCTGGACACCCTTTGTCCTCCTCATCGTATTTGTCGGTAACTGGGGCAGTACCGGCATCAAGGCATTGCTCGATCATACAAATATCGCTTTCCCGTTTGGCCAGCTCGACCAGGCGATCATGATCGGTGAGCACACCAAAGCCGTTATCTATAATTTCGGCTGGTTGTCGGCCGCAGGCACAGCAATCCTTTTCGCAGCTATTTTGTCAGCCCTGCTTCTTCATATGCCATGGCGTGCATTTTGGCAGACCGTCGGTCAAACACTTCATGAACTCGCAAAACCACTTCTGACGATCGCAACCGTGGTCGGCTTTGCCTACGTTGCTAATTTTTCGGGTATGTCGACAGCGCTTGGTCATGCGCTGACAGTGACTGGTTATTTCTTCCCATTTATCGCGCCGTTTTTGGGCTGGCTTGGCGTATTTATTACTGGTAGCGACACGTCGTCCAACGCATTATTTGGCGGCATCCAGCAGCAGACCGCCAAAGTACTCGGCATCGACCCTACGCTCGCCGTCGCTGCCAATACCAGTGGTGGCGTCACTGCCAAGATGATATCGCCACAAAGTATCGCCGTCGCGACCGGCGCTTCTGGCCTGACGGGGCAAGAGGGAACATTGTTCCGATTTACGATCCTGCACAGTCTCGCACTCGTCACTCTCGTCGGCATCATGACCTATGTCCAAGCCTATTATGTCCCATGGATGATACCAGTTGCTCATGACGTCAGTAGTTCGGTGGTATCAAATCAACTAGGGACGGGCGAGACAAGTCTCATCATCGCATCTATCATTGTCATCATCATGACTGCAGCCATTGCGCTCCGTGCTCGGCTACCCATCCCCGCCACGACGACACCACATATCGCAGAATGATCTACGTCTCGTGACGTGATCGCCAGCGGCGGAAGCCGAGACGGACAAGCCAGATACCGACGATCACATAGAGGATGGCGGCGAGGACGTCAAATATATAATGTTCGCCCAAGTAGACGACACCCCACCACATCGAGAGCGGGTAGATGAAGAGCCACCAGGTTCGTCGGAGGCCAAATGCCTTCACTATAAAGAGTGTGGCAATGAGAGGATAGGCCGAGTGCAGCGACGGGACGGCAGCAACGGCATTTGGAGAGAGGTTACTATAGACCTGCGAGAAACTCTGAACGCCCATCGCCCACCAGACATCGCTGGAGATGCGATGGAGTGGCTCAGCGATATAGCCCAGCTCCTTCGCCATCCATGGTGGCGCCGCGGGGAAGGCGATATAGGTGATAAACGCTGCAAAGCTGATGCCGACAAGTGCCCAGACAAACGGCCAGTACAGCTTCGGTCGGTATTTCCATAGGAGAAGTCCGACGATGAGCGGTATCAGAAAATGCATCATGTAGAGGAAATAGAAATAAAAATCATACCACTGCACATGGCCATGCCACATCCACGTCTGAAACCAGCTCGTCGGCAACTGTCCGAGCCACAGCCATCGATCAAAATCGATCATCTCCGTAAAATGCACGTTCTTGTTGAGGTCGTCGGCGATACCACGCATGCTATCATAGACCACCAGCATGCCGAGAAACGGGACGAAACGCACGATGAATTCACGTGCTTTGCCGAAGACGACGCCGATGATGATCACCATGATCAGTAGCGTGTCAGGTGTCCAAAAGGTTCGCTTGAGGATCATCAGCGATATCGCGAGTAACACCACCGTCGCCCGTAGCGCAAAGCGCGGTCGGTCACGATTGTATTCGCTATGAAGTTGCGTCCAGACATTCATAATTTTATGTTTCACGTACCTAAAATTGTACCATGGCCGGACCAGGTAACTGCTCACACTAGCTGATAATTTAAGTGATTTTATGATTACGCTCGAGCCTCCAAACATCCCCGCTCAGGGCAAACTCGTCCAGCTGCCATCTGATCAGCCTGCGCCTTAGCTGGACGTGGCCGTCACGGCCAATTGCCCTTCGGGGGACGTTTGAAGACCCGGCTTGCTTAATCCTAGACATGAAAAGTTTGACATATTATCACTAGCATGTTATTGTGAAAATGTTATGAAATTATCACAGCCAACAATCAGTTTGAACCCGGCACGCTATGGCGCGCCCCTCAACAATGTCGTCGTCATGGATATGACACAGATTGTGGCTCCTATAGTTTCGTAAAACCCCTAGTAATTACTGAATCGATAGCGAGCCTCCGACCAGGAGGTTTTTTGATCGAAAATCACCAGAGACACGCGTCGGAGACTCTCTTTCGCTCCGGTACAGACCGAGCAGCGAAGCACATTATCACTACATCATCACGAGAGAGGATACCCTGACATGACACAACACACCTACTACCGTAGCCTCAGGCTACTTCAGCTCGAAGCAGTCGTAACTGGCATGATCTTTGCGATGCCGATTTTGACAATCTTTTTCAAAGAAGAGATTGGCATGAGCTACGCCCAGATCGGCCTGAGCCAAGCCGCCTTCACGCTGCCACTCCTGCTGCTCAATATCGCGAGCGGCTGGATCGCTGATGCTTTCAGTCGTCGAGCCTGCAATATGTTCGGCGACGCGCTCGGAGTTGTCGGCTTTGGGATATATACCGTCGCAACTAGTTTCGAACAGGTAGTCATCGCCGAGCTAATCATCGGCATCGGCGCGGCGTTTAGTACCGGTGCTGATACAGCGCTCATGAAAGCCTACGCCGAGAAACTCAATCTGAGTTACGCTCGCATCTCCGCCCAGACCAACAAATGGCGAACCGTCGGCGAAGGCCTGGCGGTCGGACTCGGTGGCGTCATCGGCGCATACAGCCCCCGCGCTGCTATCGCGCTATCAGCGGTGACGTACGGGGCAGGGGCGGTGTTGTCGTATTTCATCGTCGAAGCTGGCGAGCGACGCGCCCGGCAGGGAGCTAATTTCCGAGAGGAAGTGAGCCATGCCGTTCGTGACATGGCGCGCATCACTAGGTACGCGCTGCACGGCCACAAGCCACTCATGTGGCGTATCATCGGCTATGCACTCAGTCGTAACGTGACGCACTCACTCATCTGGATGCTGACGCCACTGATGGTACTAGCAGGCGTGCCGATAGCGGTCCTCGGCATCGGCTGGATCCTCAATCTCGCCGGTGTCTGGCTGGGTTCACATCTCGCCGAAAAACTGCCCGACGAAGCCAGCGACCTGCGTCGGTTTACCATCGGAGCGCTGGTGTTTGTCGGTGCCGCAGTGGGACTATCCATCAGCGTCAACCTCATCACGATCTGGCTCTATGCTGGATTTGGCTTCGCAAGAGGCTGGTTCGCATCGACAATGCCACCGATAGTGCAAGAGCAGACACCGGACGACATGCAATCAACCGTCATGAGCGTCGCCGGGACAGTCGGAAACGCTATCTACATCCCGCTCATCTGGGGATTTAGTGCCCTCGGTGACATCTCACCGCAATGGTCGGTCCTCGGCAACCTCGTACTGTTTGCGCCGCTTCTTTTTATCGTCGCGCGCAAACTCCGCACCACGTGAAGTAGTATAACGATCCCCGTCGCAGCCAGCGGCGGGGTTTTCATAGTCAAAATTCATCTCCAATGAAGGTTTATCTCTATGCATTGCGGCTTGTTATCTCTCGGCGTAAAATAATTACATGAACCAATTGGAGATCAAACGATTTCTTGCGCAACACGAACCCGACCGTGGGCGTACCCTAGTAGTTGTCGATTTTGGCAATGTTGAGAAATGGAAACAAAACCTTGGCTGGCAAGTTGGTATTCAAGAGCTCGCGAATCTTGTCAAGAATCTATCAACAGGTAAACGCTATCTACGAAGGTTTTATTATGGATCAGACTATGGAAAAAGTGAGCGATCGACAATACTTGACCCATGGTCAAAAGGAGTATTGACACGCGCGTATACTAATGGATTTGAAGTTGTATCGAAACGAGTCAAATATATCCACAGTGCTGATAGCGTGCATGGTTTTGAGAAAAAATGCGACCTTGATGTCGAGATGTCGATCGACCTAGTCAAAGAGTGCGATGGTTATGATACTATTTTTCTTTTTTCTGGCGATGGAGACCTTATGTATGCAGTCGAGCATCTCGTTAGATCATACAACAAGACGTGTTATGTCATGGGCGCTAGGGACCACATAGGCCGTGAAGTATTTGACGCAAAGCAAAATGGGATAGTAAAAGATATCTTCTTCGCCGACGATTTCGAATATCGACTTGATATGCACCGATCTCGACGTCGACGATAGACATAATTCAAAGACTCGTCCACGAAGGGACGAGTCTTGATCAAAATCCGTTAAGCCTAAAGCTTATAAATACATAATACCAAACTTTGTCAAATATGTCAACTAATTTTACACATCAAGCGAAATAGCACCCGGACTTATACCGTCTTTATCTTCTTGTACGTCGCCTTCGCGCTCGGCCGCCAGCCAGTCGTAGCTTCGGGGTCAAACTGGTTGATGGTACCACCAGCGATCTCGGCGATGCTGATAAGCGCGGGATTGTACGGCGCCATGAGGCGATAAAACCGCAGGTCGACATCCGTGATATCATGCCGTCCTGGATAGACTGATTTGAATTTCTCGAGCGCGACTTCGTCAAAATAGTTCGGGCGGCCTTTGGGCGAGCAGTACGCCTCGGCCCGTAGCCCCATCCTCAAAATGATCTTGCGCACATCGCCGAGCGTCAGTGGTGCAGAGCCAGATACGGCAGCATAGAGCTTATTTTTCGTCGTCAAAAACACGCTGGCACTGGCACTCCGACCGGCCGGGACGCTTCGTACATAGACTTTTTCGATATCGACGCTCACGCCAAAATACTGCTTCGTCAGCTCCTCGAGAGCGAGGTCGTTGTAGATATCGTCATTCATCAAATGTAATTGTATCACTTGAGAGGCAGACTGCGAGCATGAGGGGAATGGTCATTTACCTAGTCATACATTATACTGAAGTTATATGAACTCTCACAACATATTGAGTCTATTTGCTCTTGCTGGTGGTGGTGGAAGTGGAGGGGGTGGAGGAGGAGGCGGTGGAAGTGGGGGCGGTGACTATATTTGGACAGTAATATTCTTATTTATCGCCCTTTTCGCGAGCAATCTTCTCGTCAATCTCATCAAAAAGCAGACACCGCGCCCGACAACCATGATCATCACGATACTTGGCGGCACGCTCTCATCAATCGGCATATTATTTCTACTGCCGGCTCTCGACTACGAAATTATCGGCGTCTATATCACAGTCTGCCTCATCGTCGGGATTTGGGCGGGATGGTATGCGGCGATGTTTGGCTTCTGGGACATGGTCGGTAAACAGCTCAAAGCCGCCAATACCGCTCTCGCTACCGCCAAACAAGCCGACTCATCATGGGATGAGTCGGTACTTCTCGATCATGTCACCAAGACATTTCTCCGTTTCCAGGACGACTGGTCGCGTCGCGATACCAGCCGATTTAGCGAATACCTCACTCCATCCTATGCTTATCATATGTATCTCGTCCTCCGAGCGCTGGCGGATATGCAGCGCCTCAATACCGTACAGGATATCGAGATCATCAAATGCGACTTTAGCCAGATCAACGATCACGCTGACAATTCCCAGGATTCATTCTCAGTCTTTATCGAAGCCAAGGCAACCGATAGTCTGATCAGTCAACCGGACAACAACGTCCTCTTTACCGACAGAGTTCCCTTTATCGCAGAATGGACATTTGTCCGACATGAGACCACCTGGCTTCTCGCTGGTATCAGGCAGTCGACCGAGCAAATCTCCGCACTCGAGCAGTCGATGGCAAACTTTGCCACGAGAAACAATATGTACTTCAGCCTCGACTGGGGCTGGATGTTACTACCGAGTCGCGGTGAGCTCATGGAGTCTGGTCGCTTTGGCGAAAGCGATATCAACAACCACGTCATCGGCACCTATCACGATCATCTCGTGCAGCTCTATACTTATGCTGCCGCTCACTTTGATGATATTAAGAAAAATACCGCCTATCTCGTCGCGCAGATCAACCTACCGAAAAGTTACGGTGGTATCCTCATACGGCGCAGCAAAGGAATCATTGGTGATCGCAGCCTTGGTGCACCAAGTGGCTACAAGCGCTACGAATTTGAGTGGCCGGACTTCAACAAACGCTACAAAGTCTATGCCACCGACGCCGACCGCCTCGCCACCTTCGAGCTGCTTAACCCTGGCTTTATGGCCTATCTCTACGACACCTTCAAAGATGCCAATATCGAAGTCGTCGACAACGTCGTTTATTTCTACGTCGAAAACTCTCTGGCTTACGAGCAGATCTACGAACAAATGATGCAAGTCCTCGAAAAAGCTTACAAAGAACTCCAATTGTAACCCAATTTATGTATTTATAATTCGTTCTCACATCTGTAAAGCACGCCAATATTTTTCAATTATGATCAAAAACTATTGACCGATATATGTTTATATGCTATAATGAAATCATCAAGTGATGCGAGGGGCACCTTGATTAGGCCACCGAGTGGCAAGGCTTCCGACGCCTACATCTGTCGGATACGGCCAGCAAGGCCCGAAGATACATTGATGATACACCCCCCTCCCCCCTCTGTGGGGATCTGAGCCCTCCGGGGCACAATGCTCGCCGCCACGAGCAGGCGGGAAGTTGCCGCCAACTGGTGAGACAAACCCTCACGGAATGTCGCCACCAGATAAGGGATGTGACTCATGCAAGGTCGCTCTGCGGCGTCACTGTTTCGCGGCTTCGGCTGCAAACCCCCAATATCGGCCACCCCGGTGCCGGCGAGCTTGTCTCGCCATCATGCGAGCAACTCGCCGGCACCGGTACACTATTTTCCACCGCCCGGTGGTCTTTTTTATTTTCGCCAATGAATTGTCTTCTCGCCCTCTGCCATCTTCTATCTCCCCACTTGCGATTTTCTCTAGGCTATATTCTATATTCTATATTCCATCTTCTACTTGCCATCTTCTATCTTCTAACTCCTGTATAATAGTCCTCACAGTGCAGGGAGAATTTCTAAAACGCTACAAAGCGCTCAACGCCGCGCAACGTGAGGCAGTCGATGCTATCGACGGGCCAGTGATGGTCGTGGCTGGGCCGGGGACAGGCAAGACTGAGCTACTCAGCGTCCGAGTGGCCAACATCCTTACGAAGACCGACGCCTTGCCGCAAAACATCCTCTGCCTGACATTTACCGACAGTGCCGCGACCAATATGCGTGAGCGCCTAGCGGGACTAATCGGCTCAGAAGCCTACAAAGTCGCTATCCATACCTTCCATAGTTTTGGTACCGAGATTATCAATTCTCAAGCTGATTATTTTTATCACGGCGCGCATTTTCGTCCGGCCGACGAACTCAGTAGCTACGAGATCATGAGCGACTTACTCGAAAAGTTGCCCCACGGCAATCCGCTGGCCAGCACCATGAACGGGGAATTCACCCATCTGCGCGATATCCAGTCGACGATATCTGATCTCAAAAAAAGCGGCCTCACGCCCGACGAACTCGGCAAAATCCTCGACCACAACGACGAGTTTTGCCAGTGGGTTACACCGCGTCTCGCGGCGGCATTTGCCGACCGTCTCAGCAAGAAATCATTTCCGAAGTTGCAGCAGCTCGTCAGCGATATCAGCGGCTGCCAGGCGGAGGCGCTTGACCTCATCGGCTACAAACCTCTCTGGCGACTCATCCTCGACAGCCTCAGTGACGCCCTCGAGACGGCTGAAGCCGAGTCATCAACCAAGCCGCTCAGCGCCTGGAAAAAACTCTACCTCACCAAAGACGCCCACGACCAGCCCATCCTCCGTGACCAGACCGTCAGCACCAAACTACGCGCCGTCATGCAAGTCTACTATGACTATCTCGTCGCCATGCAAGCAGCCGAGCTCTACGACTACGACGACATGATCCTCCGCGTCGTGCACGCCATGGAAGTCTTTGCCGAGCTCCGCTATGACCTGCAGGAAACCTACCAGTACATCCTCGTCGATGAGTTTCAGGATACCAACGATGCTCAGATGCGCCTCATCTGGAACCTGACGAACAACGAGACGTCCGAAGGCCGACCAAACCTCATGGTCGTCGGCGATGACGACCAAGCGATCTATCGTTTCCAGGGTGCGACGATGAGCAATATTATCGATTTCACCAGCCGCTACCGCGACGTCCAGGTCGTGGCGCTGCGCGACAATTACCGCTCGGCTGCCGATATTTTGACGCTGGCGCGATCAGTCATCGTCCAAGGCGAGGAGCGGCTCGAGACACGACTGGGGATTGATAAGTCACTTATACCACATCACACCACACAGCTAAGCGGGGTGATGTCACCCGAAGGGCAATTGGCCTTCCCGGCCAAGCCCGAGCAAGAGCCAAGTGCATCCACTAGCGCTCGGGCGGTTGCCCTGAGCGGTGATGTCTCCCCGCTTAGCTTCACTACCTACGCCTCCGAGCACGAAGCTCGTCATCGGCTCGCCGCTCGTATCGCCGATGATTATCGGGCTGATTCATCGCGCTCTCGTGCTATCATCGCTCGCAATCATCGCCAGCTCGTCATGCTACTGCCGCATCTGCAAGCAACTGGCGTACCGCTTCGCTATGAACGCCAGCAAGACGTTCTCGAGTCCGAACCAGTTGTGCAGCTTGAGCTGGTCAGCCGCATCGTTCACGCCATCGCCTCGCAGCAGTTCGACATCGCAAATGAGCTAACGCCTGAGCTCCTCGCTCATCCCGCCTGGCAGATCTCAGCCCGCGATATCTGGGATCTGAGTCTGACAGCTCATCACAAGAAGCAGTTTTGGCTTGAGATCATGCTCGATCGCCCGGGACGACTCCAGCAAATCGCCGAATGGCTGATCGTAGCGTCGCATTACTCACTGGTCGAACCGCTCGAATTTATGTGTGATCATCTGTTCGGCATCAACGATGCTCAGCGCGCCGACACACCGCACGACGAGTCGACGACAGAAGACACCGCACCACCACAGGAAGATTTCGTCTCGCCGTATCGAGCGTACTTTTTCGCCGCCGGCAGTCTCGACACGCAGCCCGGGGCATATCTCGCATACCTCGCCGCGCTACAAACTATCCGCAGTCGCCTGCGCGAATTTCGCTCCGACCGTGTCATCACACTGCAGGATTTCGTCGAATTTCTCGACCTCCATCATGACATGGGACTCAGTATCCAGGGCAGGGGCGATGTCGAGCAAGATACCTCGGCGATCGTACTCCTCAGCGCGCACAAGGCTAAAGGCCTCGAGTTTGACGACGTCTACGTGACGGATGCTACCGAATCGATCTGGGGCGCGAGTGCTCGCAGTCGTTCGCGCTTGATCAGATTTCCGACCAATCTACCGCTTGCTCCCGTCGGCGATAGTGACGACGAAAGACTCCGCCTCCTCTATGTCGCGCTCACGCGGGCACGCGATACGCTGACGCTGATCGCCGCTCGCACCAGTGACAATGGCAAGACCATCATGCCGGTTGGCTCGATCCCAGGTGAAATCCTCACCCCGACCGAGCACGAAGAGCTGCCGACAGCCAGTCTCATCACAGCCGTTGAGCATGACTGGCGCGCACCGCTCCTCGATATCCCGACCGCGACCAAAGATCAGCTGCTCCGTCCGCTCCTCGAACGCTACAAACTCAGTGCCACCCATCTCAATAATTTCCTCGACGTCTCTCACGGCGGGCCACAGCTCTTCCTGCTGCACAACCTTCTGCGTTTTCCGCAGGCCATGAGCCCTAGCGCCGCCTACGGGTCGGCGATTCACACCGTCTTGCAGCGTGCACACGCGCATCTATCATCGACTGGTTCGAGACGACCGATCGAAGATATCCTGCATGATTTTGACAAGACGTTACGACAATTTCAGCTGTCCGATCTCGAGTACGGCAAGCAACTGCAGCGCGGCTCGGACGTACTGAGTGCATTTCTCACCCAGCGCTACGATAGTTTTACGCCCACGCAGCTTGTCGAGCGCAGCTTCGCGACCGAATCAGTCCTGGTCGGCGATGCCCTCATCACCGGCGCGATCGACCTGATCGATATCGACACCGACGAGAAGACGATCTACATCACCGACTACAAGACGGGCAAAGCCGTGCGCTCATGGCAGGGCAAGACTGAGTACGAAAAGATCAAACTCCACCACTACGAGCAGCAGCTCATGATGTACAAACTCCTCATCGAAAACTCCCGCCAGTTCGCTGGCTATACCGTCACCGGTGGACGCATCGAGTTCGTCGAACCCGATGGACGGGGCGACATCGTCCTCCTGGACTACACCTATGACGAGGCCGCACTTGCCGAATTCCGCCAGCTAGTCGTCGCCGTCTGGCGGCGTATCATGGCGCTTGACTTCGACATCTCCGCTGATTATCCACTCGACTACCACGGCATACTCGCTTTCGAGCGCGATCTGCTCACATAATTATTCGATACACTTCACAGTAAAATTATTGACCTAAGCACCACTATGTGGTACTATAAATTCCTACTGTAAAGAAGTTGATGGATGCCCACCGGGTGTCACGCTTCTCAAGATACAGATCGCACTCTAGGAAGTGTCCGTGTCTAACACCGATCCGACAACGTGGGCAGCCACACTTGCAAGTTGTCAGGCTTGTCTCAATCAAAAGAGTCATCCGCCTAACAACCTCAAGTACGAGCTGGATCGAATGATCCAAGTGGCCGGCGGGACCGATGGCCGCAAAGCCAGCAAGATGAAGAGTGACCTGGAAAAGGCAGGACTCTGGTAGTCGTCTCGCTCAACCGAAAAGCCTCGAAAGAGAAAAGTGTCGTGGCGTCACCTGAGAGGGGAAAGCTGGGAACGGGAGAGCCCGGCTAGCGCCACGACACGGCGGCGGCGGAGAATGGAGCTCTGCCGCCGCCGGCCACACTTCCTTCATCAACCCAAAGACCGGATGGTCGAACGTATGGGTATTCCTGATTTCTCTTCGGAGATCTCAAGGGTAATCCAGGATTTGCGTTCGACCATCCACTAGACGACCCGGGCAGGGCGTTCCCCTTCGCCTTGTCCGGGTCACACCCTGTAATGATACCCATGGCACTGATACTGCGCGTGGGACGTGGTTATCATCACTACCAGCCGTATTCGTACGCCGGACGGCGCGCGCCAGTCTTATCCGTGGATATCTATCCTTGATATAGCTGGAGTGTGCGGCCGGAGGCGTACGAATACGGTTCGGCATAAAGACCGGGGATTGCATCGCGCGCAAGGGACGGGAACGCGTGATGCGAACGGGAGGGGCGGCTGGCAGCAATGCTAGCTCGCCCCTCCCGGGGACTACCGTTGAGCATTGTGCTCCGAATCCCGACCGAGCCTGCACATCACGTGTAGGCTCTTTTCAATTGTATGAGATAATATACTGATGACATTTTGGGACAAATTACCCCGACCGTTTTTCGTACTGGCTCCGATGGAGGCAGTAACCGACGTGGTGTTTCGTCACGTCGTGGCAAAGGCAGCCGCGCCCGATCTGTATTTCACCGAGTTTACCAATGCTACTGGCTGGGTACATGCCGGTGAGAAAGCGATCCGCGGGCGATTGCTAAAGACTGACGACGAACACCCCATCATCGCCCAAATATGGGGCGGAGAAGCGGGCGACATGGAGCAGATCGCGCATCATTGCCGCGAGCTCGGCTACGACGGCATCGATATCAACATGGGCTGTCCAGCCAAAAGCGCCATCAAGAGCGGTGGTGCCGCACTCATCCGCCAGCCCGATCTCGCCGTCGCTGCTATCCGAGCCGCTCGGTCTGCCGGGCTGCCCGTCAGCGTCAAGACCAGACTCGGCTATACGTATACTGATGAATGGCGCGACTGGCTGACGGCGCTGCTTCGTGAAGACATCGCCGCACTGACGATCCACTTGCGTACCAAACGCGAGATGAGCAAAGTCCCGGCTCACTGGGATATCATGCCGGACATCGTGGCACTACGCGATGAGATAGCGCCGCAGACACTCATCATCGGCAATGGCGACGTCCGCGACCGCGAGCACGGCCTGGAGCTCATCAGCACGACTGGCTGCGACGGTGTGATGATCGGGCGGGGAGTATTTGCGAATCCGTTTTGCTTCGCCGCGGAGCAAGAATATAGAATGTCGAATATAGAATAGCGATTCGTCACAGCCATATTCTACATACCATATTCCATATTCTCGTTCTCTCGATCTACTGCATTATCATCTCGACCTCTACGACCAGTACGCTCCGCAAACCGTCCGACCGTTTGACACGCTCAAACGATTTTTCAAGATCTACATCCGCGACTTCGACGGCGCAAGCGACCTGCGCGAACAGCTGATGCATACCTCATCTACTGACGAAGTCCGCGCTATCATCGACACCCTCTAGTCTGGAAGTCTGATCAGCAGTCGCTGCGAGCCGTCCGTCAGTGCCATCAGTGTTGCGATGGTGATCATGACTCTCGCCATCACGAAGCGATCGCGGTCAACGATCTGTGAAGGTAGCGGAAAGAGTGTCGCGGCGAGCTGCTTGGAGCGCCAGATATCATAGCCGAAGGCTTGCATGTCGGTATGATCACTCGAAAAACGATTGGATGCGAGCGTCGACTGCGGCACAAAGTTAACAATACATAGCGTCTCTTGATGCGTGCCTTCAAGCACCGATACACTACCTGGTGCTTTGTGCTCCAGCTCATCGAGGATGTCTTCACGGCGAGCAAAATAGTCCGTCGAGCGGCTCCGAAGTACCAAGCCTGCGCCCATAACGCGGAGGTAGTTGTCTCTGTTAAAATCACCATCCAAGATGGTTTTGACCAGTCGTTTGTGGTCTTCGACGAGAGCAGGATCGGTCATACGCTCCAGCACTGTATCGATGCCATCGATCGCGCCGCAACCGACGCCAGCTTCGTGCTCGGCATTGTCACGGTGCCCGCCCGGCGAGAGGCCAAGTCGCAGATATGCATCGATCATCGTCTCCGCATCGTTATAAAACGTCCCGCGTGTCAGGTCATCTTTGTCGACGCCGAGGCGATAGGCCAGTGCTGCACCGGGTGCACCACCGGGAACTTGCGGGCCAAGATTGGCCTCGTTGAGTGCAGGATCATGCCGACCATCGATACAGCGCGTCCTGGCATCGGGACCAGTCGCGACGTAATAATTGTCCAGCTCTGATGATATGACGAGGGTATCGACAAAGACATGCTCGGCGCTAACTTTGCCGGGCCACAATTTGTCACTCAGTCGACCAAGATTTATGATCTTACTCATACCCACCCGTAATATTTACGCTGTTTTACGCTCCAATTTACGTAGCCGATCATCGTGATCGTTGAGCCTGACGTCTTGGTGATGCAGTGATTCACCGACGGCCGTTAGGATCTCATCAAGTTTTTCATCTTGCTCTTCAAAGCGTTTTTCAAAATTTTTTTCAAGGTCTGCAATATCATGTTTTGTCACAAGCTCTTCAGTTTGAAGCGTCAGCTGCTGACTGATCGTTGCTTCTATAAACTGCTTCAGGTCTTGTATATCATCATTTGTCATATACGTAGTATACGCCTAGCGTTTGCGGCGGCGCAAGCCAGCGACTTTGAGTCGTACGGCATGGCGATCGATCTCAGCCTTGGCCTTTTCGAGATCGGCTAGGTCTTTGACACTCTCGCGAAGTTTGGTCGCGCGGTCGAGCGCTGCGCGAGCTTCTTCCTCGATAATGTCGTCGGCAGTATCAGCCTCATCGACCAGTATGCGGATACGAGTCGGACTAACCGCAACCATGCCGCCATAGGTCGCAAAGTGCTCCATCTGGTCATCAGCATCGCCTTTTTTCTGACGAATCGAGATCACGCCGTTGACTGCCAGCGTCACGATACGCTCGTGACCAGGCATCACCGCAATCACGCCATCCGGTGTCGGGATGAGAACTTCGTAGACGTCGTTGTCTACTTTGATGCCGTCGAGAGTGATGAGTTCTAATTTCATCGGGTTTCTCCGATGAAATTAACAGTAGTAAGTAGTAAGTAGTAAGTAGTAAGCATTAGTTTTCCGTCCTTAGTGACTTTATAAGTGCATTTAACATTTTATGAACTTCAACAGATAGATCAAATATGCTCGCATAATGATCAGTGTCAAGGTACTCGAGGTCTCGTGCAATAATTATTTGGTTTTGCACCTCAGCGCATGAACCGAGCGAGATATGGTAGAAATTGATTTTATCGCGTTTTGTTTGACGACAAAACCCCTCTGCAATATTGGAAGTGATCGATACAACAGCCCTCCGAAGCTGTGAAGTAAGTGCAAATTGTTCCTCTGAAGGAAATTTTCTCGAGGCGCGATATACATCCAAAACTAACTGATGGCTCTTGCGCCACACCGTAAGGTCTTGAAATGTGCGTATGCGATCCATCCTTGCCCCTTCCTTACTACTTACTACTTTCTACTTACTACTCCCCGCGCTACTTTTTCTTAGCTGCATCCTCTATCCCGCCGATCATATAAAACGCGCTCTCCGGCTTGTCGTCGTGTTTGCCATCGATGATCTCACGGAAGCCTTTGATCGTGTCAGATAGTTTCACGTATTGACCTTTGTTGCCGGTGAATTGCTCAGCGACGAAGAATGGCTGACTGAAGAAACGTTGCATCTTGCGGGCGCGGTTCACCGTCAAGCGGTCTTCGTCCGACAGCTCTTCCATACCCATGATGGCGATGATGTCTTGGAGGTCTTTGTAGCGCTGCAAGACACGCTGGACTTCACGGGCGACGGCGTAGTGCTCTTCACCGACGATCTCTGGGTCGAGGATCGTTGAGTTACTGTCCAGCGGGTCGACGGCAGGGTAGATACCGATCTCAGTGAGAGCACGGTTTAGCACGATGGTGCTGTCAAGGTGCGAGAACGTCGCAGCTGGTGCTGGGTCAGTCAAGTCGTCAGCCGGCACATAGACGGCCTGGACAGAGGTGACGGAGCCTTTTTTGGTACTAGTGATACGCTCTTGGAGCGCGCCCATTTCTTGCTGCAAGTTTGGTTGGTAACCGACCGCGCTTGGCAGACGTCCGAGCAGGGCAGATACCTCACTACCGGCCTGGGTAAAGCGAAAGATATTGTCGATGAAGAGCAGCACGTCTTTGCCTTCATCACGGAAAGCCTCTGCCATGGTGAGACCCGTGAGCGCGACACGAAGACGTGCCCCAGGTGGCTCATTCATCTGGCCAAAGACAAGGCTAGTCTTGTCGAGCACGCCCGACTCTTCCATCTCAAAATACAGATCGTTACCTTCACGAGTACGCTCACCGACACCAGCAAAGACTGAGTTACCTGAGTGAAACTTCGCGATGTTGTTGATCAGCTCGGTGATAAGCACGGTCTTGCCGACACCAGCACCACCGAAGAGACCGACCTTGCCACCTTTGGTAATCGGCGCGATCAGGTCGATGACCTTGATGCCGGTCTCGAGAATCTCGGTCTTACCAGACTGGTCAGTGAAAGCTGGTGGGTTTTTGTGAATCGGGGCGAGTACGGGGTTTTTGAGGGCAGGTTTGCCATCGATCGCTTCACCAATCACGTTGAACATACGGCCGCTCGTGTCCTTACCGACCGGCACACGGATCGGCGCGCCCGTCGCGATCGCCTCGGCACCGCGTGCCAGCGCATCAGTACTACTGAGCGCCACTGTGCGCACGCTGGTGTCGCTGAGATGCTGCGCGACCTCAAGCACGAGTTTGTTGCCCTCATGCATGACTTCGACAGCGTCATAAATCGCCGGTAGTGCGCCTTTGTCGAACTCAACGTCGACGACGACACCGACGACTTGGATGACGCGGCCAATGGCATGCTGTTTCTTTGTGATAGTATCCGTACTCATGATATGTCTCCTTGTTTCACGTTATGTAGTATGTAGCAGGTAGTAGGTAGTATGGAAAGAGCCGACATCGAGATTCCCATGCTACACGCTACATTCTGCATACTACTCATATTATTTCATCGCCTCCACGCCCGCCGAGATCTCAGACAATTCCTGGGTGATGGCGCTCTGGCGGACTTTGTTCATCTCGAGCGTCAGGTCGTCGATGAGGTCAGTGGCGTTGTCGGTGGCGTTTTTCATCGCCGTACGGCGCATACTGTGTTCGCTCGCGCGGGCGTCAAGCATGGCCTGGTAGAGTTGTGATTCGAGCAGGCGGATCACCGCACCTTCGAGCACCTCTTCGAGATTTGGCTCAAAATACGACTGCTGGATGTCTCTCGATACCTCCGTCACTTCAAATTTGGCAGGCAACAGTGGCAACGTAATTGCTTGTTGGGTAAAGCTATTCACAAATTTGGTCGTGATGAGTGTCACCGCGTCGACAGCACCGTCGACATAGCGATCGACAGCCGCGACCAGCAACGGGCGCATATCAGCAGCCGTGAGATGATCGGGCAAGCCGCTATAGATACCAGTGACTTCGACATCTTTGATCTTGGCCGCGAACTGCGCGCCTTTTTTGCCGATACACTGAACTTCGGTCTTGATGCCAGCTTTGCGGTCCGCTTCGAGTACTGATACAAATTGCTTGATCGCGTTTGCGTTGAACGCGCCAGCTAGTCCACGATCACTCGTGATCAGGACGATGAGGCGGGTCTTGAGCGGATGGCGATAGAAAAACGTCGATTTTTGGACATCGAGCTTATGCCCAAGCTGTGTCAGCAGCTCCCGTGCGGCCGTCGAGTAAGGCTCCGACGCCTTGGTCGCATCTTGCGCCCTGCGCAGTTTGCTCGTCGCGACCAGCTCCATAGCCTTGGTAATCTGCTTGTTGGATTTGACAGAACGGATACGGCTTTTTAATTGGCGAGTGGAGCTCACGAGGATGCTCCTCGACAGTAGTAAGTAGTAAGTAGTAAGTAGTAAGCATGGGCAAATACAGCACCCTTACTACTTTCTACTCTTTCCTTACTGCTCATGCCTTAAACCCTTTCATCACCTTCACAGCAACCTTCTCGATGAGGGCAACCATCTTGTCATCAGGCTTGTCACCTTTGTTCAGCTCGGCCATTTCTTTTTTGTGGTCGCTGGCGAGGGCTGTCAGCAGAGAATCACGCGCATCGTTGACTTTGTCGACTGGCACGTCATCGAAATGACCCTTGTCGGCGACAAGTAGCACGGCTGTTTGTTCCCAGACGCTTTTGGGCTGGTACTGTGGCTGTTTGAGCAGCTCAGTCAGGCGAACGCCACGGTTCAGGCTGGCCTGAGTATCTTTGTCGAGGTCGCTGCCGAACTGGGCGAAGGCAGCGAGTTCGCGGTACTGCGCGAGGCTGAGACGGAGATTGCCAGACACCGAACGAACGGCTTTGGTCTGGGCGGTACCACCGACACGACTGACCGACAGACCGACCGAGATCGCGGGGCGAATACCTTGGTAGAAAAGATCCGTCTCGAGGAAGATCTGACCGTCGGTGATCGAGATCACGTTGGTCGGGATGTACGCCGAGATATCACCAGCTTGCGTCTCGATGATCGGGAGTGCCGTCAGTGAGCCACCACCGAGGTCATCGCTGAGCTTGGCGGCGCGCTCGAGGAGGCGAGAGTGCAGATAGAAGACATCACCAGGATAGGCTTCGCGTCCTGGTGGACGACGGAGCAGTAGTGACATCTGGCGATAGGCAGCGGCATGCTTCGTCAGGTCGTCGTGGATGATGAGCGCGTGACCAGAGTTGTCGCGGAAATATTCACCCATGGCCGTACCAGCATATGGCGCAAGATAGAGCATGGAAGCTGGGTCGCTCGGACCAGTCGCGACCACGATGGTCTGATCCATGACGCCCTCTTGCTCCAGGCGATCGACGAGTCGAGCGATCTTGCTCAGCTTTTGACCGATCGCGACGTAGACGTTGACCACACCGGTCTTTTGACGGCCTTGGTTGATCATAGTGTCGAGGGCGATGGCCGTCTTACCGGTCTGGCGGTCGCCAATGATCAGCTCACGCTGGCCACGACCGATCGGCACCATAGTATCGATCGCGAGTAGACCCGTCATGAGTGGTTCGGCGACTTTTTTGCGACCCATCACACCGATAGCTGGTCGTTCGATACGACCGGTAGCCTTGGCTTTGATCGGACCTTTGCCGTCAAGTGGACGACCGAGAGGGTCGACGACGCGGCCGAGTAGCTCAGGGCCGATCGGCACTTCGAGTACTTTGCCGGTACGTGACACTGTGTCACCAGCTTTGACGAGTGTGTCATCACCGAGCAGTACCGCACCGATCTCGTCTTCCATGAGGTTGAGCACAAATGCTTCGACATTGCCCGCGGCTGATTCGATCGTCACTACCTCGGCATAGCCAGCACTTGTCAGGCCATAAATCCAGGCCACACCGTCACCGATACGTGTCACCACGCCGGATTCTTTCATGTCGGCCGTGGTTTGCAGGTTCGCAATCGCGCCGGCTAGTTCTTTGCTTAATGTTGAAACATCTACGCTCATAATTCTCCTTGTTAACTCGTTCTCAGTTGCCGCAGCTGCGTCCGCACCGACGCGTCGAGCACACTATCTGGTGTTTTGATAATAATTCCGCCGATCAGATCAGGGTCGATATGCTCACGAATCGTCGTCTGGCCACTGATCATCGCCGAGATATGGTCGCGCAGCACCGCGTCGAGCGGTCGTGCAGTTGTGACGTCGACAACGGTCTGTCCATAACGGGCCAGGGCAGCTTCGATATCGGCGACATAACGGTCGATATGACCTGTCTGTTTGTGGACGATCAGATACGCACCAAGGTGGTTCATGGTGTCAGCAGCAGATACGCCGTCGATCAGTTGTCGGGCGATATAGTCGGTGACGCGGCGGCGACTCAGCATATCAGTGGGCGTCCTGGAGCGCGTGCTCGATTAGTTTTTTGTCGGCAGTACCGTCGATCTTGGTTCGCAGCACTTTCTCGGTCGCGTCGGTCACCAGCCCAAGCATCTCACTGCGGAGCGCCTGACGAGATTTCTCGATATCTTGTGACAAACGAGCTTCGGCGCTAGCGATGACGTGTTCGGCCTTTTTCTGTGCCCGAGCTTCGGTCTCTTCGGCGAGCTTGCTAGCTTCTTTGTGCGCCAGCGCGACGATGTCAGCAGCTTCTTTCTTGGCCTGATCGATGATCTCAAGCGTCGTTTCGTTGGCCTTGGCCAGCTCATCGGCAGTTTTGCGTGCATTGTCGATACTATCGATGACTGCCTGACGGCGGCTTTCGAGTGTCTTCACCAGCGGACCGTAGGCATACTTGCGGAGCAGTAGTAACACCAGCACAAAGGTAATCAGCTGGAACAAAAATCCCTGCAGATTGATCCCGAGTGCGGCTATCCCGCCCGCTGCCTCTTCAGTATGCGCCGCAGCCTCAGCAAATTGTGACAAAAATGTCATCATGTACCCCTAGGCTGTAGTGAAGACGATTAGGAGGACAAAGGCGAGCACAGCGTCGACGAGGCCAGCCATGATGAAGGCGGTTGAGAGGACTTTACCCTGTGCTTCTGGGTTGCGGCCGACTGATTTGACGGCGCTCGCACCGATCATGCCGACACCGATAGCTGGACCGATGGCGCCGAAGGCGATGGTCAACCCTTTGATAAGTTCTGGACTTGCTTCCATATGATTACTTCTCCTTTATTTACTTATACTTTTGCTTCACCAGCTTGCGTTATCGGCACGTCTGAGTGACTCTGTTCATCGTGGTCTTCACTATGGGTCGCTATGCCGAGATAGACCATGCTCAGCATCATGAAGAGGTACGCTTGGATCACGCCGAAGAATACTTCGAGCAGGTAGATCGGAAATGTCGCCGCCCAGCCGAAATTACCAGCCAGTGCGCCGACGACGTGGATCAAGACTTCACCGGCGTAGATGACACCAAAAAGCCGCATCGACAGTGTCATGATACGGATAAATTCGCCCATAACTTCGATCAGGCCGATAAACATATTCATAGGGTTCCATGGCTTGTTTGTGAAATAATGCTGGAGATGTTTCTTGATGCCAAGTTCGCGGATAGCGACCACCTGAATAGTACCGATAGTCAGTATAGCCATGGCAAGCGTCGCGTTGAGATCGGCCGTAAAGGCTCGTAGTAGTGGGATCGACTCGCCGTCATGCGCGATATTGACCGTACCAACCCCAGGCACAAGTGAAAATAAGTTAGAGAACAAGATAAAGACAAAGAGCGTACCGAGGAGCGGCATAAACTTGATCGCGCGGGCTCGTGAACCGAGATTGTCCTCACCAAGCTGCAAGATAAATTCCACCAAGCTCTCGATCGCAAAGGCAAATTTCGAGTCCGGGTGCGTCTCAGAGCGACGTGCCGCCCAGGTGAAAAGCCCGAGGACGAGCGCGGCCATGAGGAGGCCATAGAGCATAGAGTTGGTGATCGTCAGCCCGAGGAAACTCCCGATCGGCTCAGCGGCCAGCGGTACGCCAGTACTTGCGAATTGTGTTAATGGCATCAGCATGCGTCACCTGACGCTACACCATAATAAAGAAGAGATTGTTTGTTCGTACCCATATCTGATCACCATTGTAACAGAGAAATTATCCTGGCTCAAGCAGCCGAAGATCCCATCATCGTTTTTGTCCGTCCTACTTCTGCTATACTGACAGCATAACCACTAACAAGGAGTCTTGACATGGCGACGCAGCGGATAGTCTTACCCCAATCAGCTTACAAAAAATGGTTCATCTTCGGCGGTGTAGTTTTTCTCATACTTGTCGGGGTCATGAGTTCATTTCGTGCTATCGACACCGGTAAAATAGGCGTCGTCACGCAGTATGGCCGCGTCACGGGACGTGAGCTAAGCGAGGGTCTCGCCATCGTGCTGCCGTTTGGCCTCAACGATGTCTCTGTCTATGATGTCAAGGTGCAAAAAGAGATTGCCGACACCCAAGCCGCCACCAAAGATTTGCAAGATGTCACTGCTGAAGTGGTACTCAACTACCATCTCAACCGCGGGGAAGTGAGCAAGATTCACCAGACCGTCGGCGAGTTCTACAAAGACAGAGTTATCACACCCGCCCTCAGCGAGACGTTCAAAGGAGCCAGCGCCAAATACAACGCCAGCGAACTCATCACAGAGCGCGCCGTGCTCAAAAAAGACGTCTATGACCAACTCCGCGAACGCCTCGGCAAATACGGTATCATCGTCGACGATGTCAGCATCACCAACTTCAAATTCTCTGATAGTTTCGCCCGGGCCATCGAAGACAAACAAGTTGCCCAGCAGAACGCCGAGCGAGCCAAATTCAACCTCGAAGCCGCCCAGACAGATGCACAGGCTCAGGCTGCCCAAGCTCAAACCCTATCCGACAACTACCTCCGCAAACTCGCCATCGACAAATGGGACGGCAAGATGCCAAGCACCGTCGCCGGTGATGGCACTGTCTTTAGTATCCCGACTCGATAAGCACTGCAAGTCAGCATCATCACAGCTGCACGACATCGCCGCCGATGGCCGACTGAAAATAACTATCATGCGAGACGTAGAGGATCGCACCGCGATAGCGGGCGAGTGTCGTCTCGAGCTCTTCGATGCTTGGCAGGTCAAGGTGATTGGTCGGCTCATCGAGGATGAGGAGATTGGGCCCGTCGGCCATCATCGCAATCAGCTGTAGTCGGGCTTTCTGACCTCCACTGAGCTGCGCGACAGGTACATCACGATCACCAGGCGTAAACAGATAATCACCGAGCAGCTGGCGCACCTTCGTATCGGTGATGCTCAGTTTGCGCGATAGATAGATCGACTCGATCGCCGCTCCGAGCGTCATCTCGAACAGTTCACGGCCGACCTCTTGCTCGTAGACACCGATCTTGACTTTGCTGTCGACGTCGATCAGACCGGCGAAGCATTTCGGACCGGCATTGCGGGTGGCGCGCAGCGGGGCAACCCCCGAAATGTTTTTGTCAGACAAAAAATTTTGCGGGGTGGACTGCGCGTCAGGACCCGCATCCAGCGACCTACGTGTCCGCTCCTGAGTGGACGACGACGGGAGCGGCAGTATACTCGCCAAAATCGCACGGATCAGCGTCGTCTTTCCGGCGCCGTTGCGGCCGCGCAGCTCGATACGCTGGCCTTCGCGCAGCTGAAATGAGGTGTTCGCAAACAGAGGTGATTCACCATATCCCAGGCTAAGACCCTGCACGTCGACAAGCAGACGAGTGTGTCCCTCGACATCGCCGGCGCCGTGGATGCGGATGTTTTTGGCCTTAAATTTCTGATACTGCGCGCCACTTTTGAGCCCCAGACTCTCGACCGATGATTTGTCGATCCAAAACGTCGGCTTCTCGATCTTTTCAAGCTCCGCTAGCTCCGCGGCAGCTTGCTGTTCACGGCGTTTGAATTGTTTGATCGTATCGGGATCGCGAGCACGCTCTTTGAGCCTGCGAAACTGCACGACTTTGTCGCGGAGATTGGCGATCTGACGCTGCACGACTTCGTATTCGTTCATCGCACCCGTCGTACTCATCGCGTTTTGCCGTAGGTATTGGTCGTAGTTGCCGTTATAGATCAGCGCCTCGCCATCACGGATCTCGATGATCCGGTCGACAGCTCGTAGCACATCACGGTCGTGGGTGATGATCAGCATGGCCTCGGGAGCAGACTTCATCCAGTCGACAAACTGCGCCTTCGCGATGTAGTCCATATGGTTGGTCGGCTCATCGATCAGCGCCAGGTGAGCGTGTGAATGCATAATCTTGATCACCTCGACCAGGCGTTTTTGACCACCACTCAGCGACGACAGCAGCCCGTGCGACGCCGCCTCAGATATCTGGACACGCTTGAGATCCTCGACGATGAGCTGCTCACTCTGATAGTAGCCGAGGTCGGAAAAGCGCTGCAGGGCATCAGTGTACTCACTGATCCTATGCGAACTATCGCCCATCGTCTCTGGGTACGTCTCGATGATATGACTGAGCGCCGCGTACTCTGGCAGATCCTCGAGGATGTATTGCAGCACCGTCTTGTGTGCCACGTCGTGATGCTCCTGACGGCTACTGACGATGCTGACACCACGCCGAAAGACGATATCCCCGGTGAAATCCGTATCTGTTCCAGCGAGGATCCCAAGCAGTGTGGACTTGCCGACACCGTTGCGACCGATCACGCCGATCTTTTCATCATCACCAATAGAAAACCGCAAGTTCTTATACAAACTCTTCGCGCCAAACGACTTCTCGGTGATGGTGATGTCGGCAATCATAACAGAGGTTGATTATATCATACTATGCGTGTTGATATTGACTTTATAGTTAATTAGTGATATATGTATGTATTAGCTTTCGCTTATCCTCTTCGGTGTGCGATAAGTGCACACCCCGACCTAAGGATGCCTAATGAGCAGCAACGGAAACAATGCGTACGTGCCGAGCGCAGCAATGCGGCACCCTGGGGACAACCCGGCCGACTGGGCGAAAAAGGAGCAGCGCCGTGACGCCACCTACTACCTGTGGGTGGTAATCCCCGCCAAGTTAGTCCTTCTCGCCGCGCTCATCCACATGATCGTGTCGGGCAACACAAACCAGGCTGGGTGGTTCCTCTCCCACGTTTGGCTCCCCGTCTCAACGGCAGCGTTCATGATCATCACCCCGTTCATCTACGGCTTGTGGCGCAGCTTGAAGGTGTTCTTCATCCTGGGGGTGATCCTAGCGTTCGCAGCATGGCTGCTTCGCTAGAAGCCCACCGAAAATAGCTCGCCGAATCGGCTCGATCTGGTTGAGAAGCGTCTGCTTCTCCCGGATCTCACTAGTCCGGTCAGTCGAGTCCTTTCGGTGGGCTATTTTCATTTTGTTATACTTGTGTCATGCCTCAAAAACACAAAGTCCGTCACGCCGGACCGAGCAAACCCCGCCAGTGTGGCGGCAAAAACTGCTACCTCACGAAGCGCGACGCCGAGCTGGTACGCGACGAAAAGACTATCATCGACCCTGAGCTGGAGCTCGCTATCTACCACTGCATCGACTGCGGCAGCTATCATCTGACCCGCGTCAAGCACGAGACATAGAGCGGAGTATAATAAAAGATGTGGACACACATCGTGCAGACAACGTACGAGATTTTCCTCATAAAGGCGTAGTCCCTGATGGCCTCGAGATCCGTCCGCTTGACTACGCAACCTTTGACAAATTTGAGATCACACCAGAGCAGATCACTACTACCGCCAAGTCGATAGTGACCGCCCTCGAAGCAAACCCTACGAGCGACCCGCGGCTCGTCGTCTGTACGATCATCCTTGAGTCACTTCATATCCTTGTACCGCATGCCGAGGAGATAGCACTGGCGAGCCTGAGCGTTAAGATCGCCCAGCAGCAGAAGGACCTCCCACATACCACCGGTAGCAACAACTTACCGCAACGTGACAATATCGAAAAATCGCGCATAGCGATCAAAACCCACAACCGTTTGATAAACGATGCTTTATTTTGCGCCACAAGGGATGGGTTACTAATACCCAATGGTCTACTGCCGACCAATGCCGAGCAGCTGATCGACAAGATTATCAAGGCACTGCCAGACAAGTCGCCGCATCGCGATACAATCATTGCCGCATATCATCTCCTCATCCGAGCGAGCGTACCGCACACTCCAGATAGCAAGCAGGATCCTTGATTCGCTCTTTCGCAAAGTTTATGATACAGTTTGATATTATGACATCGGCTAATATCTCCGGCACACAAGAAACCATCGTAGGCTATCTCGGCCATGATCGCTACAAGCTCAATGCATTTCGTATGTCAGATGAAGAGATCGCAGCAGCGGTTACCGATAGCTCTGACGACATCGCACTATCTCACCTCACAAACCCGATGCTCGATACGGCTTCGAGGACAGATGTGGCGATTCATGCATTTCTCACCGCATTTGGCTATCTACCCCAGGCAACAAGAGGTGATAGCGATCATGAAGCCGCCGCCAAACTGCTGCGAGATGATATTGTCCATAAAGAAATCGCTAGATTAAAAGATATTAAACAATTATCAGATGAGCACTTACTCGCCTATAGCTTACGACTACAAGCTGCTATGGGCGCAGCGGACAGTCCTATTCGCGCGACAAATATCATGCGTGGACTCGACAAGATGACACAACACACAGCGGTCGATGCTTTCGATCATGTCGCGACAGTCATTATTACCACTATGGTGTATGCCGACTATGCCAGTCGGAGCCCTGAGCTACCCACACCACAGGAGCTAATGCGGGCAACATCTGAGCGAAAAGATGATGACTATATCCATGATATTGCAACGAATTTCGAGCCCGAACAGTGCCAGACGCTCCTCCATATCCTCATCCCCCTTATCGACAACGAGGTCGTCACAAACACCGTCTTCGCGATTGCGCTCGATATGAAAAGGGCAGGTGATGCATGGGACGATATCGTTGCAGCGATGTCCGCCATCGTCGCTCGTGTAGAAGATGAACGATAGTAATCAAATTTAATTTCTTACACAATCGATCATCGATCATCTATAATCAACCTATACTATGGCATTTGATGATTTCAAGACCAAAGACTCCGTCACGGTAGTTTTCACTGGCGAGGGCAAGGGCAAGACCAGCGCCAGTCTAGGGCTAATGGTCCGGGCGCTCGGGGCGGGGTGGCGCGTGGCATATGTACAGTTCATCAAGGTATGGGACGTCAGCGAGCACCAATTTATCCAGTCGATCATGCCGATATACGAAGATAAACTTGATTTTTACAAAGGCGGCCTCGGCTTTTTTGAAGCTGGCGAGATGAGCTCTGACGCCACCGCGACCGAACACAAACAATTTGCCCGCAAGACGTATGACTTTGCCTATCAGTGCGCGACGAGCGGTGACTACCAGCTCGTGATCTGTGACGAGATCAACAACGCCGTCACCGATGGCCTCCTCCGCGAAGGCGACCTCAAAAAACTAATCAAAAGCAAACATGACACTACCAGTCTCTGCCTCACCGGCCGCGGCTTCCCAGACTTTCTCCTCGACCACGTCGACATCGCAACTGACATGCACAAAATCAAGCACCACTACGACGAAAAATTTCTGGCAAACAAAGGAATCGATTTCTAGGACAGCTCGATGTCGCTAGGCTTGGTGATCTTGAATAATAGTTTCGTAGAGATCAGTCAGTTTCTTGACCTGACTTTCCTCAGTGTATTGTTGTGCCAACGTAGATCCGTAGGCGCCAAACTCAGCGCGTTTTGCCGGGTCTTCCAGCAAATTAACAATCTTGTCCGCGACATCCCGAGCATCGTCACTCGCAAAATATCCGCTTTTACCGTCTTCGAAAACTTCAGACAGTTCGCGGTCGATCAACACGATCGGTAGCTGCGCTAGTGCCGCTTCATGCAACACCCAGGCCTGCGTATCCTTGAGCGACGGGAACGTAAAGACATCCATCGCAGCATAAGCGGCGCCGAGCTGATCACGGGCAATCGCACCGGTAAATGTCACTCGATCACTATATGTCGTCGCCTGAGCAATCCGTTCTAGCTCTTCACGAAACTCAAAATCCCCGACAAACAGCAACCGCGCATGAGGTCGTGACTTCAGGACAGTCC
>JBATPJ010000009.1:0-3134 GCA_049291395.1 Saccharimonadales bacterium (SeqCode)
CGTCTATCTAATGTTGCTGGACTAACCGTATCGCTGCCTTCATGACCGACTGCAGGTACCGATTCAAACCGATCTTCTTGCTCTATCATAATAATTTAATACTATCACACTTATTTAATATTGTCAATGTTATCCATCTCTGTTATACTATCATCATATGTCACAAAAACTCCCCACTGTCGCGATCGTCGGCCAGACCAATGTCGGCAAATCCAGCCTGTTTAACCGTCTCTACGGTTCGCAGGAAGCTGTCGTCGCACGTGAGGCAGGAACAACGCGGGATAATGTCATCCGTCGAATCACACTATCGGAAGATAGCAAATGGAAGATGGCAGATAGCAAATCGCCCAAAGCAAAAACCGCCAATAGCCAAATGCCACCTTCTAATAGCCATAGTTTCTGGCTCGTCGACACCGCCGGCCTCAAGACCGCCGAGGACGAATTTGAAGCCAGTATCCAGGAGCAGATCGCCGAAGCGACAGATGTGGCCGATGTCATCCTCGTCGTCGTCGACGGCACGCAGTACCCAAGCGATCGTGACCGCGATGTCGCCAAGAAAGCTCTTCGCAGCAAAAAGCCCGTCATCCTGGTCATCAACAAATGCGACCTCAAAGGCGCCTTGTCATCCGACGAATATCGCCGACTCGGTATCAGTACCATCATCCGCACCAGCGCCGAGCACGCCCGCGGCATCGATGATCTCTCCGCCGCTATCATTGCCGCTTTGCCATCTTCCAATAGCTATCTTCCACTAGCTAAGGAAGACAACGTCCTCCGCATAGCTCTCATCGGACGCCCCAACGTCGGCAAAAGTAACCTCTTTAACACCCTCGCTGGCAAACAACAGGCCATCGTCGCAAATATCGCTGGCACCACCCGCGACGTCAACCGCATCAGCCTGACATACAAAGGCAGGGCAGTCGAACTGCTCGACACCGCTGGCGTCCGACGCAGCGGCAAGCAAGAAGTCGGCATCGAAAAATTCAGCGTGCTCCGCACCATCCATGCCATCGAAGAATCCGATGTCTGCTGCCTCCTGATGGACGCGACCGAATACAACACGCAGCTTGACCAAAAACTAGCCGGTATCATCAAAGAAGCGGGCAAAGGCCTGATCATCGTCGTCACCAAATGGGACTTGACCGCCGAAGAAGACAGCAGTATCGGTGACGAAGTTGCCAGCGCTGTCGCCCGAACGTTTGATTTTGTCCCGTGGGCACCGCTGCTTTTCACCAGCTCCGTCACTGGCCGCAACGCCACCAAGATCTTTGAGCTCGCGACCGAGATCGACATCCGTCGTCACACCGAGATCAAAACCAGCGAGCTCAACAAGATCCTCGAGCACTGCGTCACGCGCCACCCGCCCGCCGGCCTCAAAAACACCTATCCAAAACTCCGCTATATGGTCCAGACCGACACGATGCCACCATGGTTCGTCATCTTCGGTAGCAACCTCAAACTGCTCCACTGGTCGTACAAACGCTACCTCGAGCGCCAACTCCGCGAAGCCCATGACTTCACCGGCACTCCGATCATGTTTAGCTTCCGGCAAGAATCAAAAGACAAAAAATAGTCTTGTTGTGTTGTCAATAACACGCCTATTATCAAGTTACCGCTCCGAAAAAATCTAGTATACTGAACCCTAGTATTACTAATAGGGAGAATCTATGAAACATATCAAAATGATTGGTGCCGTTGTTGCATTTGTAGCCGTCATCACTGGTGCAAATGTCGTCTCAGCACAACCAGCTAGCGCAGCATGTATCGACTACCAATACGGCTACTCATCTACTGTGAAGACTTGCGTAAAATATATCCAAGTATTATCCAACAATGTGTACGCAAACAATGCAGCAACTCTCGGAGGACAACGAATATTAACTGTTGATGGCAAATACGGCCCCAACACGACGAGCGCAATCCTGAATCTCCAGCGCCATTCGTATGTTACCAACATGAATGGTACCCTCATACCGCTCAGGACTGACGGATTGACCGGCAAGCAAACCTGGGCCGTACTGTGTTCCGGCTTCAACAATCTAGGTATTTATTCTCCCGACTACTATGCAATGCAGAACGCCGGATGTGGTTTCGGATCAAATCCTCTCAATAATATCTACCCTGCAGTTAGCATGGACTCTCGCACGCACTGATGCCGTCCCTTCAACACCTGCGCATATCTCTCTAATCCGACCTATCTTGCGCTGAGCATAGTATCCTGAGCTTCCGCCAAGAGAAAAAAGATTGAGCAAACCTCAATAAATAGTAAAACCCCGCTGGCTGCGGGGTTTTACCGTTAGCCAGCAGGGCGAAATGATCCTTGTACAGGGTACTAGCGTCGCCGCTGCACACCATCGAGAAGCCTACCCGCAATCACACGGTCAAATGTCCACATGGCCGCGCCCCCCGGCGACCACCATGCAATGATCCGTGGGTCCAAGCACCGCTGGCCGTACAAAGCGGAATAAAACCCGCTATATTGCTGAGTTGCGCAGCCATTGTTGACCCACTCCAAAAAGTAGGCAACACGGGCAGCCGACGCCCTTTCTGGCACGATGAGGTACAACCTTTTCGAACCGACAAACGTGATTTTCCACTCGTCGCATGGCAGCGCCTCATTAGGCTCCAGAAGGCTGACAATCTCGAAACCATCATCTGTCGACTCGACCGTCAGTTTGTGAAAGCCACCAAGTACCACGCGCCGTAGCGGATCACCGCGCGCCACGACCAGTGGCAGCGTGTCGGTGAACCAAGCAGGCTTGAGGAGGGTGACATTTCCAGGGCTAACCGGACGCGACAAACCTCCTGTCCTTGATGGTGGCTTCGACGGGAGATAACGATTGCTCGCCGTATCTCCACAAATCGTCATGCGATCACCTCGATTCTTCTCGTTGAGTTGGTAAGGAACGTAACGTATACGATATCACTTTTACAGCACTAGTGCAATAGTTTACACTAGTAGTATGAAACTTATTATCGGTCTCGGCAATCCAGAGCCTCGCTACGACGGCACGCGGCACAACGCTGGGTTTTGGCTGCTTGACCAGTATGCCAGGCATCGCAAGCTAGCATTTCAGCCCAAGGCCAAATTTAAGGCGTCTGTGGCTGAGTTTGACGCAGCAGGCGACAAAGTC
>JBATPJ010000010.1:0-12215 GCA_049291395.1 Saccharimonadales bacterium (SeqCode)
ACTGCGCGGTCGTTTTCATATTGTGGCGGAGAGGGGGAGATTCGAACTCCCGGTGCAGAAAACTACACACCGCTTTTCGAGAGCGGCACCTTCAACCACTCAGACACCTCTCCCCGCGTAACAGATATTATATCAGAGGTAGGTATACATGAGTGTGCTGATGATGCTACCACGCCGCACAATCACCGTTATAGCCCAGCACTTCCGCGGAATTCGCAAGGAGAATGCGGAAAACAACAGATTGAAATTAGAAATTCAACCAAAAGGTATTGACATACTATACATGATGTACTATACTGCAAGTGTAGTATGAAATTAACCCCATTTGAATCAACGATGCTCAGCGGCTGGGAGGACGTCTATCGGAAGTCCCAGGTCAGTTTGTGGATCTTGATTGCTATCAGGGAAGAGAAGGGATTTGTCGAAGAGATACGCACATTCATTCACCGCCACGGTGACGTCGATATGAGCGAGCAAAGTTTGTACCGCTCACTCCGCCGTCTCGAGTCGGCGACACTCATACAGTCACGGAGTGTCGAGAATCCAAAAGGCCCGGATCGAAAATATTTTTCTCTCTCTCCCGAGGGCGGGCACGTCCTAGGAGCCTTTATCGAGCGCAATATCACCGCGATGTTTCTCTCATCGCCAAATAACGATCTATTTTCTAACCGAAAGGATGTTTCATGAGTAATTCACCAAAACTAAGTCGCTGGCAGGCATCAAAGAGTCTCGCGAAGAGTGCGTGGCAAGTACTACGACGTGATCGGACGCTCGGGTGGCTACCAATACTGTCTGGTATCTCTGTATTACTCATCTTGGCCATTGCGGTCACCCTCGTCATCACGACAAGCACTTTCCATAACGGTGTCGCTGGCAGTGGTGAATTTTTTATGACCGGTCCGCTCGTTGATCCAGGCGTAACCGCCGTTGGTTTCTATGTCGCCGTCGTCCTCCTAATCACCTTCGTCAGCACACTCTTTGACGGCGCGCTGATCGCTGGTGCGCTGCAACGATTTGGCGGTAAGACCCCGACGGTCGCTTCATCACTGGCCGCCGCTCGTCGACGACTTGGCTCACTGTTCGGCTTCGGTATCTTCTCGACGATCATCGGCACACTACTGCGCAGTACCGAAGAACACGTACCTGTCTTCGCCCAGATATCTTCAGCAATTGCTGGCGCAGCGTGGGCAGTTGCATCGATGTTTGCCATCCCTGTCATCGTCTCGTCCCCCAAAAAGGTTGGCCCTATCGCCGCCACCAAGCAATCGGTCGCTGTCATCAAAAAGACCTGGGGTGAAAATATCATACTGTCAGGTGGTATCGGCATCATCGCATTACTCAGTATCGTCGGCTTCTTCGCTGCAGTAAGTCTCATTGTCGCGGTCGGTTCAGCAATCCTACAGGGAACCGGAGCGTCAGCCGACATGATGGCCGCCTCGTTCGAGTTCTTCGCTGTTGTAACTGGCATCGCATTCGTCGGGCTCATCGTAGTACTGACCATGATCTCAGCGATCATCAAATCAGCCGTCTACCACTATGCAACAACGGGCCAAGCGCCAAATGCATTTGAGCGTGATGTCGTCCAGGCGTGCTTCACAACCAAAAAGGCCCGCAACGTCTTCACTGCATAAAGCACACTACAGTCACTCAAACGATCAGGTCTTCGATATACGCGGCCTGATCGTTTTGCTATGCTAGAGACATATGGAACCGACAGTAGCGGCAGTGCGAGCGATCACCGGCGTGTATTTTCAGCGAATATTGCTGATTGTGATCAGCCTCACGGTTACTACGCTCCTCGGGGTATATCTGCTCCTGGGCTATCTCGCGGCTGCGCTCACACCGTGGTGGTGGGTATTTCTCGTCATCTTGGTACCGATCACACTTATCGTCACCGCCATTGGAGCGGTGTTGTGGTTTGCATCGTCACGCCTCTTGCCACGTCGTATGGACCGGTCAGAAAAAACATTTGTGTACCATTTCGGTCAGAAACTCGCCCGTGTCATCGGTGAAGAACGGCTGCCATATCCTATCATGATGTTTTTTATCGTAAAAAGTGTCATGAGAGGCAAGGGCAGTGACCTCTTCAAAAAAGCCCTGGCCGATGCGCCATCACTGCGCCAGGATTTCCGACGAATCACACGAATGTTCTCGTGACTTGTCTTTATTCCGATGCCTTGGTATAATTACCCCTGTTCTTTACGCACTCGTAGCTCAGCTGGATAGAGCATCGGCTTGCGGAGCCGAAGGTCGTAGGTTCGAATCCTGTCGAGTGTACCACGAAAAAAGCCGGTCTCATGACCGGCTTTTTTCGTGGTGCGCTCACAAGATGAGAACCGTCCCGCCGCAGGCGGGAGGTTCGGTGAAGCGAGCAAAGGAACGCGAGAGCTTGCTCTCGACCCTTTGCGAGCGGAAGAGCGAACGAAGTGAGCGATATCCTGTCGAGTGTACCATGTAAAACTTATATCACTACCTCTATAAATGAAATAGTCCTTATTCGGCACCATACTAGATAAATACTATTAGATTCACTCTTTTGATATAATCTGAACATGACTTTACCTCCGGTAGTATTCTCAGACGGTGCTGATTTTTTCGAAAAATTATCGCATAGATATACAACCCACCGTAAGGGCTTGTTTATTATGACGCCTTCAGGTGCCGGAAAGACCTACTATTGTAAGAATCAGACCACACCAGACTGGATTGATGGTGATGATCTATGGATTGAATCTGGCGCCCAGCCTCTTGTTGAGTGGTGGGACATGGGCGTCCCCGTTATTAACACTGTTGAGCAACGGTGTGACGTGATAACTGCACAGGCCGTAGAAAAAGGTTTTTGTATTCTAGGTTCAATTAACTTTTGGTACAAGCCAGATGCTATTGTGATACCAGAATGGGATTTGCTCGTGAAGCAAATAAAGATGCGGCAGGATAGTGGTGAATACGATGGCGGTATGACGGACGCTCATCACGAACAAGTAAAGACTCATATTGGCATCATTGAAGAATGGCACACTAAGCATGGCGTGCCTAAGTTCGATTCTATTGAAAAAGCAATCGAAGCACTAACTAAGGATGCTTAATCGCAGTAGCTGCCAGGCGTAGCTCAACTTCTTGACCTTGTGCATGCAGCATCGGGACTTCATCCTTATGTAATTCAATAACTACACCTGCGCCATAGTCTACGGGGATATACTCTCCAAAACTTACACCGGTAGCATCTTTTACCAGCGGACTAATCGTGTCGTAATGTGAAACTGCCCATATCAGGAGTGCTGTATCGGGATTGTTAGCGTGAAACACGTTGGCATAGCGGTCCATAACGTTTATCGATTTTTTAGTCCTATCGAGTATTTCATATACGCCCTCTGCACCCATCTGTTTGCGTACAGCTTTCTCAGCATCCATTTCATGCATAGCCCACGCCGTCGAGCCAAGGCCCGTACCGAGACCATCTTCCTTGCCGTATTTTCCACGCAAATAGTCCACATATTCGGGCGTATCAAAAATTTGCGGTTCTCGAATTTTTGTGTCTGGACGAATAGACTGATTGGTCGGCTTAAAACCGTGTGTAATAAAATCCGGACTAAGATTGATTATTCGGCTTGAGGGATCGATCCCCATTTTTTCCAATACCTTTATTGCAGCGTCTTGCGCAATTTGGGCAGTCTCTAAACTTCTATACCCACCACCTGTGTACTGGGTGTCGCTAGAGGTGAAGAGCACCATTGTTTTGCTGGTTTCGTTTCCAAATAGTTTCTCGAAAAATGCGATATCTCTATCGCGTGCCGCTTCGGCATGTTCCTCAATGAGAGAGCCTGTATTTTCTGCGTCCCTGTCTCGTACGTACCGCTCATGACGTTGAAATACAATAGCCGTATCGCCATTTTCTAGGCTTGGAACTTTGATGTCTTCTTTTTCGATTTTTTCTATTGATACTTCTGACATATTTTTCAAACGACAGAGCGTTATAATTTGTTCACTAATAATATCACACTTATGCTTTCGTGTCAATTAATCAAGCTAATGTCCTACGCTAAAATAGCTTGGGCTTCTCAACTACTGTGTGCCGCGAAAAAGGGGTGTACGAGCTTGCTCTCGACCCTTTGCGGGCGATATCCTGTCGTTTGAGTAATTACCCTAAAACCGCAAATATCGCGTCATTCGATCGATAGCATCCGGTTTCACCGTCTGCATCGGTACGTGTGCACCGATCATGTCGACGATCTGCTCGCCGTGCTCCTGCGGGAAATAGAGGTCGATCGCCGGAGAGAACCGTTTGACAGGAAGGAGCGTGATATAGTACATCGCATCCTCCTGGACGACCCCAAACGCTCTAAAATTTTGAAAATCATAGTGCGCTTCGTTGATCTGTATGCCTTGTGAGCTCAGCTGATAATGTATCAGCCGCGGTGGCCGAATCGCCAGGAAGATCAGTGCCACGACCATTACGACGATCAGCACCGCAAAGGTAATGGATTTGAGCAAAAATAGCGCAAGCAAGGCGAGTACCACCCCGGCGACACCGACGATCACAAACCAGATTGTATCCTTCTCGCGGTGCACAAATTCTGATGCTTCCCACGTCACGCCAGGGAGGAGAGGAGCCTCATCAACCTCAGCCTCCACCGGTTCCGCAGGTTCTACCGGCTGCTGCGGAGTCATGCCTTGCGGTCCAGGCTGCACAGGCTCATCCGCAGGCGCCACTACCTGAGCAGGCTCAACGCCTGGCTGGTTGGGTTGCCAATATCCTTGCTCCTTCGGCTCCATATGTAGAGTAGTATAGCACTTGTGGTTTGATTTGAGGATATCTGCTGCGGCGTTTCATTTTTTGCGTCATATCTGTTACAATCTTTGTCTGTAGCCAGGTAGATACAGGGTAAGAACTACGCAAAATGCGTTGCTCTATCGCACGGAGAATTACCCAAGTGGATGCTGCGTGAAACGTATCGCTCTACTAGTACGGAGGAGTACCCAAGTGGCTGAAGGGGACGGTTTGCTAAATCGTTAGTGGGGAGCAATCTCCAGCGAGAGTTCGAATCTCTCCTCCTCCGCCAAGATGAATGAATGACCCTTGTGGTCATTTTTTCATCTTTATGATGCGAGATACGAACTCGAGAAGAGAGTTCAGAATACTGTCAAATCTATGATTTGTACAGTATGTAGCCGATGGTGGAATGGCGAAGCCAGTCTATCATCGAGCGTTTATCTCTCCTCCTCCGCCAAAATTAAAAAATGACCCTCGTGGTCATTTTTTAATCTGACTCGTCCGTCGTACTACTTATCGCGTTTGCTCAGGAAGCCAAGGACGACATTGAGTAGGAAGACGATGCCCGCGATCAAGCCTCCTTTGACCAGCCAGTCGACAAGTGTGGTCTGCGTTACGCTGCCCAGAACATACATGACGCTGACGATCGCTGCGAAGAGCGCGTACACCGCCACGATAGATAGTGATGATTGCTTGATGTAGTTGTTCATGCTGATAGTATATCATGGCTAGGGAGAGGGCGAGATAGCGCTTTCCCTAGCTTTGCTCGGTCGCTTCTCCGTTCGCTTGCGCTCACTACGCCGAACTTGCGGTATGTTTTGCGGGGCGCAAAACCCGCAAGTTCGTATCTCGGCATTGCATCAGAACTAAAAAACAACCCTAGAGGGTCATTTTTTAGTTCTGGCGGAGAGGGCGAGATTCGAACTCGCGGTGGGTCTCCCCACGACGGTTTTCAAGACCGTTACCATCAACCACTCGGTCACCTCTCCGTGACTCAGATATTTTATCAGAGGTCGAGCTATCTGTCGAATGGCTGCCTGGCGACAACTGCGACGAAGAGCGGCTGACCGGAAACGGCCCGAATAGCAGCGGTGCCAGCATTGATCGTCGCGCCTGTCGTGTAGATATCGTCGATCAGGAGGGTCGGACGATCGATCGTCTCGTCGACCCGAAATGCTCCCGCCTGGCGCTTGGCCCGCTCAACTTTACTCGCCCCTCGCTGCGACAGGGAAGTCTCACGCACGAGTAGCGGTCGGCACGGGTACGAGCGACGGCGCGCTAGTAGCTTGGCGACGAGCGCCATATGGTCATAACCCCGCTGGCGACGATGGCTCGCGATATCAGGAATATACGTCACTACCGTATCTGTCGGCAGCTGTGGCATCGCCTCATCGAGCAGTGACGCTAGTATCGCTGCACCAGCCCGCGCTCGATCAAATTTATAGCGGTCGATCAGCTCTTTGAGACCATCTGATCGTTCATTGACGCACCACGCATCATCGTAGACCGCAGCAGGACGGCATCGGGAGCAAAGATTGGTATCCACCGTCGGTTTGAGACACACGATACAGCGATGAAAGGCCTCGGATACGATGTCGTAATGACAATATTCGCACAAAAGCGCATTTTGTCGCCCGCAAGAGCAACAGATATGAGGCGCAAATACGTCAAGTAGGCGATCAAGCATTGTAGTTTTTACGTTTCCCTAGTAGTATTATTGCAGATAATTGACATTTTCGGATATAATATACTAAGACAATTTTCGTGAATTAGTGAACTGGAGGATTATATGGTGCGAGGACATAAACAAAATGATGATCTTCTGATGGAGGATGAACTAGCTGCTGCATTTCTCTCCGACGACGAGAGTCCTATCACCTCAGACGACAGCGCCCTGAGCCAATCCGCTCCTGCGGACGATAGCTGGGATGAGAACGACGAGGGTGATATGCCCGGCCAACTCGCCGTCGATGTCTACGAGACAGATGAGCGACTCATCGTCAAAGCCCGCACCGCCGGCGTCAACAAAGCCGACCTCGATGTCAGCATCTCTGATGGTATCTTGACGATCAGTGGCACGCTCAGTAGCAACGATGACTCATCAGCAACTCACTGGCACGTCCAGGAATGTTACTGGGGTGAATTTAGCCGCACGCTCGCACTTCCTGTCCAGGTCAAAGAAGACGAAGTCGATGCCGTACTCAAAGACGGTGTCCTGACGATTGGGTTCACGAAGATCAAGCAAGAACAGGCCCGCAAGATCCAGATCATGTAATCATCCGGTTGACTATGCGTATAAATACTCGCCCCTAGTGGCGAGTATTTTTTAGTGAGCGTAGCCTGCGGGGATATCGCCACCACAAAGAAACAGCCTTGCATTAGGCAGGGCTGTTATTGAGTGACGTACGAAGGGGACTAGGCCGACGCAGCCAGCTGGTTGATCACGAAGTTCACCGCAGCGTAGGCCAGGAAGGCGACGACGATACCGACGATAGCGTAGAGGATCGTGTTTTTTGCAGCAGTCACCGCACTCTGGTCACCACCAGATACTACGTAGCGGATACCACCGATGATGAGCATGATGACTGAGACTGCACCGATGATGAAGAGCAGGATATTGGTAACAGTCTGGAAGACGCCACCGTTGCCCATGAGATCACTTGCAACATTGTCGCCCTTAGCGGCATCAGCGCCACCCTGCAAACCACCTTGTGCAAAGGCAACATTGGACACGCTCAGTGCTACCAGTGGGACCATCATGAGTGCGAGCATCACTTTCTTAATCGATTTTTTCATATATCTCCTTATCATTTATTTACGCTTGTCCTTATTTATAGCAGATTACACTACGTCCGTGAAGAGCTAGAGCTTGCCGATCACCCAGTTCACGATCGCGTAGGCCATAAATGCGACCACAAGACCGATGATCGAGTAAAGTATCGTATCTTTAGCACCTTTGATCGCCGATGAGTCGCCACCAGATGTCGTATAGCGAATACCACCAATGACGATCATGATTACCGCGACCGCTCCGAGGATGTAGAGGAGGATATTGACGATAGTCTTGACGATATCAGGCAGCGTCTTCGTGCCAGTAGCATTACAACCTCCAATACCATCACATAGTTGTTGTTTTGCATCCGTGTCGGCAGCATAGACAATGCCGCCTCCCATTACGGCAAGCCCGGGCATCGCCACAAGGCCAAGCGACATGATCATGCCCGCAACGATCAATTTTATTTTCTGCATATGTTTCTCCTTTATATCTTGCTTAAGACAAAGTTTACGATACTATAGGCGAACGACGCAATCACCAGACCGATGATCGCGTATAGTATCGTATCTTTGGCGCTCTTGATGCCAGACGAATCTCCACCCGAGAGCGTGTATTTGAGCCCGCCGACCACGATCATGATGACCGAGACAGCACCGACCACAAATATCATGGTATTGACGATGTTCGTCCATATGCTGCCGGCCCCGAATAGCTTCTGAGTGCGTGATTTGCATATCGTGTTGCCTGGATCGCTCACGCAGATATCATTGAGCGGGTCGATGGCATACGACGGCGTCGCAAGCGCGACAGCGCCGGTCAGTGCGATCGAGACGACCATACAAGCGGTGATAATTTTTCGTAACATATCTAGTATCCTCCTACTGATTTTACGGCAAACTGGATGAGAGTAAAGACAAGTGTCGCACCGGCGAGGGCAACTGCAGCATAGAGTATCGTCTCACGGGCTTGTTTGACTGACCCTGGGTCACTTCCGTTCGTCACAAAGAGCAGGGCACCTCTGACGATAAAGAAGATCGCAAATGCCGCCAGCGTAACGTAGACAATCCCAAGGATTTTGTCGAAGTTACTTGCATCGGCCACCACCTTCGGTAAAGCTATATCAGTCGCCTTGATATCGATGCCAGCAGCGATCATACGGAGCGACTCCATCATGATGATACAAACCCTCCCGCGATGAAGTTGACGAGTGCAACCGATATCATCGCAATGACGAGTCCGATGATCGCATCACGGATACCACCGATAGCTGTCGCTATCTTACCGGAGTCGCCACGTGCCGTGATGATCTTGAAAAGCATGAAGAAGATCATACCAGCCGCGACCAGTACTGCGAGCTTGATGATTGATTCGACGAGCGGGAAGAGCACGAGGAAGATATCAGTTAGTTTCGTGATCTTTGGCGTCCCATCAGCTGCCTTCGGCAGACATGAGTACCATGGCTGGAAACCAAAGAGACCGTTCGGACCGAGACATGCGATACTTGTCAGTGGCGAAGTACTCGAAGCAGCAGAGACAGACTGCGGGGTGATCGGAGTGATCAGCAGGCCCAGGAGCCCACAGGCGAGGAATAGTCGACGTATCATCACGTCAGGACTCCACCTGGTATCAAAAACTGCAATATCGCAAACATGAAGAGGTAGAGGAACAGCGCGATGATGGAGTTCGTGATCATTTTGACACCCTGCTGCGTCTTGGATGCGTTGCCCTCAGCTGTCGAGTAGACGATGCCTCCGGCTGCGATGCCACCAACCACCGCCAGGCCCACACCGATGCTCAGGAACTTCAACACCTCGACCACGAGGCACTTGATCCCGACATTGTCCGTCCCACACGAGCCAAATGCGAAGGCTGTCTTCTTGGCGCAATCACCCGGGCTATTGGCATCGGCACACTTTACGGTCTGTGTCGTCGTCACCCCTGATCCACCGCCGCCGCCCGTCGTCGGATCGGTCGTTGCAGCATATGCAGGGCCCATGGGCACCACGACGGGCAGGGCAGTCGAGACAAGCACGGCTATCATCATGAGTAATTTGTATCGCATACTTGCTTATATTTACCCATACTCGACGCCGAATGTAAACTAGCTTCACAATAATGCTTGTATTTTTATGAGTTTTCGTGTATAATAGGTACATATCATTTATGATCAGGAGATACGTACAGATATGACCGAAATAGCAAATCGTGACGCACTAGGACGCGAGCAGAACGCACATCAAGATATTCCTCACGGCGGTAAACCAGCATCACCTGACGCTCCTCGCGGCAATCTCAGCCAGGGGGACACTACTCTCACGACCCCTGACGACGCATCGTCGATCAATCCCGAAACACTAGCGGTACGCCCAGACGGCATATCCGATGAAGCATGGGAAGCCCTACAAGAGGAAATACGCCGCCAAAGCGAACACCAGCCAAACCTCTGGGAGCGGACTCCTGGCTATGCAAAAGCTCTCGCAGTCTTTGTTACGACCGGTCTCACCGCCTGGGGTATCGGACATGCAGTTTCATCATCGTCTGCACCAGACCAGGGGAAAAAGATAGTCGCAACAGATACACCGAACGGCGGAGTCGCTACAGCCGTCCCGCCTGAAGTGGCCGCCACCGCAGGTCCGACCAGTCTCGTCGGCCCCACCGAAACAGTTAGTGTGCCAGTAACTCCCGAGCAGCAGACATACGACCCTAGGTACTACACCCTTGCTGCCGATTTTCCAACACCAGAGCTAGCGTTCAGGGAGCTTATGCGCAAACATGACCTCTACGCCGTTAGCGGGGATGTGCGACCGACGATCGAGGGCCAAGTGTCATTACCAGGCGACGAGCACTACATTCAAGCGTTATTTAGCGATCCTAACAGTGCACTAGCAGGGATATTCGAGAATCGATCTAACAAACAAAGCCTTTTCGCGCATTATCACCAAACAAGATGAGCTGAATCTCGACGATCCTCTGAGCAAGCAGGTCTCGGGTATGCTCATCGCCAATCGCGCCTCGTGGTTTGATCAGAGTGGAGATGTCATCTCACAATCAGCTCATGACACTAAAACATACTTTAGTGGGTTTCAAATTGACAAAATCGAAAACATCAACAATAACGGCGCTAGCGTCATAGGTGATATCACCGTCACGCCACGCGCTATCAATATACAGGGAGAAGCAGAGTCTCTCCAGTATCGTGTCACCTGGATGATCAATGAAAAAGCCGAGTGGCAATACGTCCGATCAGAGAATATAGCCCCAAAACCGACCAATAGTTAATATTGCGGTTATGCATGTTCCCATATACACTAATATGTGAACATGGGCACTCATGAAAGCGTATCGAGGTTACGTTCGTATATCTCTTCGAAATTGAGCAAGAGCATATTGATAGTTCTTGCTTTATTTTTGGTCGTAGTAGCCCAGGTCTTTAGTACAAATCCAGTCTCTGCGTACGGTGCTGATGGTATCGTCAAAATTACCGTCAAAATAGCACCGGCAGATAGTGCACCTGGCATCGTCGTCAAAGTAAAACGAGGTACAACATCACGGGTAGGTGATACCGAAGTAACCCTCTCGCGACAAAACGCCGACACATTTGTCGGTGATATGAAGGTTATGAATGCTGACTGTAGCAGCGGCACTCAAGCAGAGCGTAACTTCAATGCAACGGTTTATAACAATAGTGGTGGTGGACCAACCGGATCAGTCATGCAGACTATCGGGACATCATCAACAAGCCAAATATGTGGCAACCCGTCCAGCTTCAACTTTAATGTTACGATCCAACCAGTTACACCTAGTACGACCAAAGGCTCCATATGTGGCAACCTTTCTTATTGGGACCCTGTCGCTAAAAAAGCCATGCCTTACCAGACGAACAACTCAAACATTATAGCCGTCCAAGAGGGTACTGGAACAAAAACAGCGATGGTAAAAACCGATGATAGTGGACACTACTGTATCGGCAATGTAACCCCAGGAAAGTATAAATTAACTGCCAGTTACGTAAAGGGAACAACCAATATGGATACCTGGAACTCTGGAGTTTTTGATGTCACGGCAGGCCAGACAACTGATATGAGTCATGCCGCAACCGACCCGTCAAATCCTCCGCCTGGAGGTACCGAACCTGGAGCTGATGAAGAAACGTGCAACGTGACGGGTGTAGGATGGATCGTATGCCCTGTAGCTGCTTTTATAGCATCGGTAACAGACGCAGTGTATGCCTTGGTCGAAAATATGTTGGTATTTAATGTTAATGATCCTTTCGGAGATAATCCTCTAAAGCAAATTTGGAGTAATGTTTTAAACATTGCCAATATAGCCTTTGTGTTGGCATTTTTTGCTGTGATCTTTTCACAAGCAACCAGTATCGGTATTAGTGCGTATGGTATACGCAAGATGCTGCCGAGAATTATAGCTGCCGCGATCTTAGTCAACCTATCCTACTATATTTGTGTATTTGCTATCGATATCTCAAATATTATCGGAGCAGGTATAGATGGTATTATCATGAGCGCACTACCAGCAGCTCAAAGTACTGGTCTCAGCTGGTCGACCGTTATTGTTGATGGATTGTTAATTGGAGTAGCCGGAGGAGCCGCAGCAGCGGGTGCTGGTCCAGCTATGCTTAGTGCTGGTTTAGCATTCTGTATCGCCGCTCTT
>JBATPJ010000011.1:0-5863 GCA_049291395.1 Saccharimonadales bacterium (SeqCode)
ATCATCGTGCTGATCACCGCTGCTGTCGCGATCGTCGCGCTGGTCGTCGGTGGTATCGGCATCATGAACATCATGCTCGTCAGCGTCACCGAGCGCACTCGTGAAGTCGGCATCCGCAAGGCCCTCGGCGCCAGCGATCGCCACATCTTCGGACAATTCCTCATCGAGGCCCTGACCATGACCGTCGTCGGCGGTATCATCGGCCTACTCTCGGCCTATATCATCGCATTTTTCGTCGCGACGTTCTTTGCCTTCCAGCCAGCCCTGACCTGGGAAATCGTCGGTATCGCCATGGGTCTCGCCGTCAGCGTCGGCGTCATCTTCGGGCTTTACCCTGCCCTCAAAGCCTCACGCAAAGACCCGATCGACGCGCTCAGACAATACGAATAAATCGCGAGTTCATTCAAGAATTTCAACCAATGATCAACGATCACCGGTCAACGATCAATGTCCTATCCTAATTCTTTTTTGAGTTTCTCGACCAGCTCGACCGGCGTCGGGTTGACACCGTTTAATATCCCGAGATAGATACTGACGAAATCACCGAGGGCAAAACTCCAGGCCAGTTGCTGCAATAGCGTTTCGCCATGAGGCACGACGACGATCGGCGCTGGACGCATACCGGACAGTAGTCGCTCGGATATTTCAAAGCGTTTTTGGACACGTGCGTGCTCGAGCGATGAACGAATCTCGACGACGGCAAATGGTTTCTCGATCGGGTGTGACGTCCAACCCATAAATTCGTTGTGATTAAACTCAGGGTATTGGTTGACCCACGCGGTGTTTTTGGCGTTTTCGTTCATACAGATTTTCCATTTGTTGGCCGCTGGATAGAGCCTCGGGCCAGCATACATGATCACCGTCTTGCCCATGAGCTGTAGCGCCAGTTGCTTGGCGTAGTTGTGCTCGGTCGGCACATCAGCAGCCCAGCCGCTGATCTCACCACGCAGCCAGTCACCGGTTGTTGCTAGTTCACCCGCATCTTGATCGACGATGCCGAGGCTTTTCACGATCGTGACAAAAGCATTGACGAAATAAAATGTCGCCATGCGTGGCTGGATACCGGCCGGGATCGAAAACAGCGGGTAATTTTTCTCATGCGCGATGTCGACGAGCTTGCCACCAGCAGCCACAATCGCGATCTGAGCACCTTTTTGCTCAGCCTGGTGGAGTGCTTCGAGCGTTTCCTCAGTGTTGCCGGAGTAGCTCGAGGCGACAAAGAGCGTCTGCTCCCCGACATATGGTGGGATATCATAGTTTCTGACGACCTCAAACGGCACGCGAAGCTGTGGCCACGACTGCACGACCACCATCGGTAGCGCCGAGCCGCCCATACCAGCCCAGACGACATTGAGGATTGGCAGCCGCGCGGCAAATTCTGCGTCAAATTGTCGAGAAAAATATTCACACTGACCAGCCGCTATCCCAAGCGCATCCTGAGGATCACGCTGAGCGATCACATTTGCATTATCAAGTATCTCCATATGACCCCCCTATCTATTCACAGTCATTTGTATCTATGATACAGTAAAGTCTAAGATTTAGCATAACAATTTCAAGGGGTGGGCATGGATACAAACGGACAACCAATAACTGATGATGCGGAGCTTGCAAAGGTGCTTGAAGGCATGCAAGACGCCGCGACAGCTGTTACGAGTACCTCAGCGACCGGCCTTAGTTTTGAAGAAGCACAGGTCCCACCCGCGCCCGTACCGGCGACTGATCCTAACGCACCCGTCACTCCTGCCCCAGCAGTCGTGCCGAGTGATGCATTGCCTCCAGTCGACGTCACCACCCCTGACGTCTCGACTGTCACTCCTGGTGAGCCTGCCTTGTCTATCCCGACGCTCGCCCCCTCGACGATGCCTGTCGCCAGCGACCCCGCTCTCGACAGCATCAAAAAAGACGCCTTGGAGCAGCTACGCCCACTCGTCGACAAACTTGACCTCGAACCAGACGAGAAATTTGATACACTCCTACTCATCATTCGCTCGACAGATGACAAATCTCTCGTGAGCCAAGCCTACGAATCAGCCAAACTCATCCAAGACGAAGCCAAACGCGCCGAAGCCATGCTCGACATCATCAAAGAGATCGACTACTTCAACAACCCCGCCGCCGGCCAGCCAAAGCTCTAACCGATTCGTGCAATAAAAGAGTGTCTCAGCGGACACTCTTTTAAATAATAGTAATGTATCGCCCCGTTCACTGACGACACCCAGATAAGGGACGATTACTCAATTGATGCTAGTTGCCAGCTTGCGTCAAATAGATGACGCTGCACCGTCGCGAAATCATTGTTATCGATAATAACTCCGCTTGTTTGGTTGTATTCGTTGATCGTAATGATTGCGACTTTGGTACCGTAGACGATCGTGTAGCAGCCGGTGTCAGCGTGTCCAGCCGAGAGGAATCGTGAGGTGGCGAATTCTGCATCTTCACCGAGACTCTTACCCTGCCTCAAAACACTCACCTCCAACTGCAATGCCACGCGCTCTCTCGTAAAATGGGGGAAATTAGCGTACAGGTACAAACTCACACGAGGCGAGGAAATGACACGATATCTACTCAAATTGTCGAGACGACACGTTTTGAGTATGTCGCGCAGAATCGTTGCAGTACCCTCCTCTCCTTCGTAAAACGACGTGAAGTGAAACCGTGATGGGTCGCTGCCGGCCCCGCGTAGCGATTCAATATAGGTCGGCAAGCCCATCTGCGTACCAAATAATTGTTGGCGTTTTTCCTCGATAAGCTCATGTAACACTTCGGGGTCTTTAGCTCGATACCGTTGTCGTTTGCCGACATTGATACGGGTAACGAGTCCTGTTCGGATGAGGTCTTTCACCGATTCAAAGACGCTGCCTCGATTGATGCCGGTAGCAGCCGCCACATCTCGCAATGAGCACTGAGGGTTATGTAGTAGTGCCTCATATACTCTTTTGTCACGGATTGATAATCCAATATCACGAAAATCCATTGTGTTATCAGTATATCATGCAGGAGTTTGTCATAATGTTTTGACCATTTTCTATATGCGCTATAACCTCCATAGACAATACTAGTCTAGCATCAGCACTAAACAAGGAGAGAAATAATTATGATGGCACGTATTGACCTTTACCCTGTCGGGGCAGAGTTTATCCCTGCCGACCACCGGCAGGCTGTCGATATGGATACGTCAAACAGCCCAAGGATGCTACTGTCTCCCGCCAATGGATACGGTAGTAGTTTTCACGATATGATCCAAATATTTGATATCGATCGGTTGCATCTCGAGCAACGAACACGATTTTTTGGCAGTCCTGAAAAGATAAAACAAGGCATTCGCCCGCTTCGACTAGAGCTAGGGAATATAGCGGCCAGAGCCAGCGAAGCCGGACGGGCCGCAGCAGAATCAAATGGCGGCACGAGCGTTGGACATGGCTCTATCGAACATAGCATCCGCTCTAGTGTTGCCGATATCATTGATGACATTGCTCAGCGTCTTAAGGGAGCCTATGATGACAACCCAGAGACGCCCCTCATAAAGACTCTTGAGACTATCGGTTCCGCGTATGGCGAATACCTTACAGGTGATGGGACGAGGGTAAATATCAAAAGTCACCCCTTGCCACCTCTTGCCGACGATACGGCACGCTCATCGATAAAAACGGCAGCACAGGAGTTGCCATACCGCCTCCTGCATGCGGCACCATTAGATATAAAGTCTGGCCCTCAAGACATGACGGTAAATGATACCGAAAGCCCGCTTGCTATCACCTCTCAGGAGCGAGAAATTATCGGTCGTATTCGTACCGCCTTTCCTCGTTTGACAGTGATGACGCATCGAGATCCAGAAACGAATAGGTCTATGAGACGAGGCTTGGACGACTCGGACGTCATCGGCTATGCTCTCAGGGTGCTGGAACAGATGATTAACCAAGCATCCGCCGCACCCCAGCAAGATGTCAGATAGCGATAAACAGATAGCGCTAATAGAGCTGCATCATGGCAGCTCTATTATTCTGGCTATGGACAACCTTTTCGCTAGTACCCCATCCCTCCTTGTATGCCACCAGCTAGCCGAAGCTCTAATCTAGGAGTAGTCCCAATAATATCAGATGAAGTACTCATAAAATTGAAAACCCCACCACTGGCTGTGATGGGGCGCGCCGGTATTTCCGGCTCTCGGTCTAAGGCGGACCGATAACGCCTAGGTGCTACCTGGAAGTAATGCCGTGCCTCGAGAGAATCTCGGCAACTCGAGGGTCGGCAACGGTATGACGCTCAGCAAGCTGAGTATTCAAACCGATCACCTGCTGCTGCAGGTCATCGTTCTCCTCCCGGAGACGGTCGTTCATGGACTGAACGCTGGCGATGATCTCGTCGAGCTTGACGATCGACTCCTTGAGACTCTCGATCTCCGTCTCTTGCCGCTCGACGATACCGGCCAGCGCGCTCAAGTAGTCGACAGTCTCGGCAGTATCACCGGCTGTAGCCGGATTGCTGTCAACCGACACGACCGGTGACTCCGCTGACTGTTTCTTTGTCGCAAAGAGACGCCGCGCCTCTACTACCATCTCAGGCGTCACCGTCTCGAGGTCGCAGTTAACGACGTACGAGCTGGAGCGGTAGCCAGTCATGGTGGTTTCGTACAGACCCAGCTTGCGGAGATGCTCCATGGCTCTCTGAGCCTGAGTCTCCGTCATGTTGCCACCGGCCATGAGGGTCGCGAGAACCGACTTCTCATAGCCGGCACCAGACTCGTCTGCTGCACGCCGGAGAATCATGAGACACCCCGTCAGCGTCTCGTGATATGGAGCGCCTCGGGTATAGCGCCACTCCCCTTGGCCTCCACCTGCAGGATTCTGGTCGACCTTCGACACGACCACTTCCGAGCAGAGATTATCTGGCAAATACGGTGGCACGCCCTTGGCGAACGACGCCTCACGCTTCTCCTGGGGGGAGAGCTCAGTGCGATCGATATGTCTACGCGAGGCCGGATGTGCCACGCTGTCGATCATGCCATTGGAGTGACGGCGGACGATCAATTTCCCCGATGCCCCCAGGGTTTGGAGAGCCTTATCGACCTGTTTCTTTCCGGCTTCAGTGTTCACCCCCACGATCGAACAGAGGGTGGACACGGGGTTTCTACCCCCGACCGAGCCACGATGTGAAACTGCATTCATAACGTCCCGAGTCACTTGACTCTGACTGGCCATGCACGATCCTTCCAGGTAGTATGTTCTCTTGTACACTACGCACAAGTTACAGCAAAATATTACTATTTATTTCCCGAGTTGTCAATGTGTCAATAATATTTTTTCGTATTGTTGCCTCTTTGTTACATCTCAAAGACATATGTCTAAACTTATGCAAGTAAAAGAGGCCGCTCTCGGCAGCCTCTTTCTCCCCTCATCCCTCTTCATTCTTCCCTCTCGCTAGTACCCCATCCCTCCGGGCATACCGCCACCAGCGGCTGCGGATTCTTCCTTCGGTACATCGACGACGAGAGCGCCCATGGTCATGGCCGTCGCGGCGATACTGACGGCGTTTTGGATGGCCTGACGGGTTACGGCGACGGGGTCGACGACGCCATCGGCTTTGAGATCAACCAGTTTGCCTGGTCGCATGACGTTGATACCCTGGCCACTTTTGGCTGACTGGACCCGAGCGAGGAGTGCTTCGGCGTTGAGACCGGCGTTTTGCATCAGCTGGCGAAACGGCTGCAAGAGTGCTTGCTTGACGATACTGCGACCAGCAGCTACAGGGTCAGACCCTGAGATTGTGATACCGTCTGACAGATTGACGAGCGTTACGCCACCACCAGCGACGATACCTTCGGCCAGAGCGGCTTTGGTTGCGGCGACGGCGTCATCGACGC
>JBATPJ010000012.1:0-2586 GCA_049291395.1 Saccharimonadales bacterium (SeqCode)
GCCGCGCTCAACTAAGCTTTACCATTTACTATTTGCCGCTTACTGACTACCATAGAGGTATGGACCCAAATCAGCCACCGGCTACCGGTACGTCATCTTATCCTGTTTTTATCCCGCCTGTCGCCAATCGCAAAGCGCCCGGTATCATGTCGCCCAAGAAGATGATTATTGCGATCGTCGCCCTGTCGCTTGCGGTAATCCTCGCGGTCGGCATGCTACTCATGAGTCGCACCACTGACCCCGTCGATGACGTTGCGACTTTGAACGCTCAGATGCAAAATCTCGTCACGATATCCACCCAGGCTCGCAAAAGCGCCCGCAATGCCGATGTAGCCAAAGCCTCGATCGATGCCGCCACGCTCCTGATCGGCGACGCCTCAAACCTCGCGACCGTCACCAAAGGCATCAAAGTCAAGGCCACTATCACGGCCAGCGTCAAAAGCGAATACGACCCGATCATCAAAGACATCAAATCAGCCGGTATCGATGGTCGGTTTGACCGCGTCTTCGTCCCGATCTTTATCGACAAAGTCGAGTCAGTCCAGCGTCAGGCCAAGATCGTCCATGGCAAGACTGCCCAGCCCGCGCTCAAGGCCGCTGTTAGCATCACCTACGACCATCTCACTGCTATCCTCGCGACGTTCAAAGCCATCGATGTCGATAGCCTCTAGCCAAGCGTGGCAGCGTATTATTTCACCAGCTCGTAACTATGTCGCGCCAGATCACGGAGCTCATCATCCGGTACTTGGCCGCTACAGATGATCGTATTCCAATGTTTTTTGTTGAGATGATAGCCCGGGAGCACCGTCTCGTATTTCTCGCGAAGTAGCAGGGCCAATCCTGGGTCGCATTTCAAGCTGAGGCGTACCGGCTGGCTCTTCTCATCGATAATCGCCATCATCTTGTCTGCAGCTTTGCCTTCCTTCTCCCCTCTTCCTTCTTCCTTCACCTTATACACCCCCACTCCCTCGCCGAACGGATAATCCAAATACACGCCAGGTAGCGCGAGTAGCATATCTTCGATTTGTTTATGCGTCATCATTCCCCACTATTATTACCAGATAATCCCGAAATTGTCTGCTGCCAGCGCAGTCGAGATTTGATATCAGTCAGTAACTCAGGGCTCGCCAAGTGCACGAGCTTGCCACTATCATCACTGCCGAGCACGGCGAAATGATAGCGAAGCGGTAGCTTCGCCAGCTCTTGATCGGTCGCCTGCTCGAGACAGTCATCCTGGTATTTTGCACACGTCTCACCGAGCGCAATCCATTTATCTAGGTCGGGCGCGTCTTTGGCATCCACGCTGACCGTCATACTGAGCACCGCGCTCCGCGTCACCTCGCGGTTGAACTGTTGATCGAAGATGAAGTTTCCCAGAGAATACATGATGAGCTTGCCCTTGTATGCCTCGCTGGTCTGTATCCAGTGCGGATGATCCCCGATCACCACATCGGCCCCCTCATCGATCAGACTACGATACAGATCGGTCTTGATGGTATCGGGCTCGGCTTTGTACTCGGCCCCACTATGCGGCATGGCGACGATGTTAAACCGCTTGCCATAGCGGCTCATGATCTGTATCGATTCCGAACTTGGTGTACTAAATACACCATGATACCCGCACCAGACCATCGGTAATTTCACCTGCCGCTCGGCGCCATCATCCATCGTGACCCGTGCCGGCAGCGCGATCACATCACAGAGATTGTCATAATCTTCTGGGTCGGGTGTACCAAAATACTGGATGTCATTGGCCGCAAGATGTTGGCGAGTTTCGGCTAGCCCCGCATCGCCTTGGTTGTCAGTGTGATTGTTTGCGAGCGTCATCGCCGTAAACCATTTTTTGGCCTCCGGCAGATACGCCGGATCACAGTCAAAGGTCAGCGTACTGTCCTCGACGGCGCTACTCACCTTGGGATTATCCGTGATCGGGCACTCCATATCATTGATCCAGGCATCGTAGTTTTCACGCTCAAATTCACTGAGCCGTGAGAACGGATAGGCGTATTTGAGATCGCTTTTCATCGACCAATCGTTGATATATCGCCCCCAGTACACGTCGCCCATGACAAGCATTTTGCTCTCGAGTTTCGATGGCTTCGGCGCGGGTTTCACCTGGGATACCGATTCTACACCCTGACTACCCACCTGGAGGACGAACCGATCATACGCGACGATGCCGCCAGCACCGAGCACCAGGAGCAAGAGTCCGCCAAGCAGCACTCTGCGCCGGACCAACTTTTTCTTCTCCCTCTCGATTCGTAGCATGTACTTATAGTGTACCGCGTCGGCGCTATATCGTCACTTTGCCGATGTAGTATTGCAGCTCTTCGATACTGCCACGGATGTCTTCGAGTGCGCGGTGAGCTTCGGTTTTGCCGTATTTTTTGCGGTATTTGCCTTCGAACACGACTTTCCAGGCGCTGACATCGCACATGCGATAGTGGAGTCGCGCGTCGAGTCGTGGCCATTCGTTCACGATAAATCGTCGGTCTTGGTGGATCGAATTTCCCGCCAGCAGTACCGGCTTATCAGCCTCAAAATGCTGCTCGATAAAAGCCAGCAGCTCGTTCTCGACCGTCCGAC
>JBATPJ010000013.1:0-5635 GCA_049291395.1 Saccharimonadales bacterium (SeqCode)
TTAATGAGCTGCCAGCACTTCTTGTTGCTAGCGAATTTTGGTATGGTAGACATACGGAACACCTTTCTTCACTTAGTTGCTTTACATCTCTAAGTATACGAGGTGTTCCGTTTTAGTTTAATGAACCCGCTCTAGCCAACTATTGCAAAATACGCTTTAATAACTTATAGGCTTTCGGATAATAGCTATCCATATAGGGGCGATTAGCTCAGTTGGCTAGAGCGCACGATTCACATTCGTGAGGTCACAGGTTCGAGCCCTGTATTGCCCACCAATAAAAAATGACTACTGGTGTAGTCATTTTTTATTGGTCGTAATTCAAGGCGCGAGAACCTGGCCTTTTGCGTAGCAAAAGCAGGTTCGGTGTAGTGCCGCGTAGAAAAGAAAGCGATTGTCACCGAGACAAGCATTTTCTTTTCAAGCCAGCGGAAGAGTTCGTCTCGACGAACGACCCTGTATCGCCCACCATATTAAATCAATCACCACAAGTGGTTGTTTTAATTTGAGAGGTATCTCTGTTAAAATAGTGTACATGGGTCGTTAGCTCAGCTGGCTAGAGCACCGCATTTACACTGCGGGTGTCGGGGGTTCGAATCCCTCACGACCCACCAAAATAAACATCCATGCTTAGCATGGGTTTTTATATATCATCCGGTGTACAATAGTGCTTATGGAATACAACATCAAAACTATCACAGCTAGGCAAATCATTGACTCCCGCGGCAATCCGACGGTAGAAGCAGACGTGACACTAGAAAGCGGCGCGGTGGGCCGCGCAGCCGTACCAAGTGGCGCCAGCACCGGCTCGGGCGAAGCACTGGAGCTCCGTGATGGCGACGCAGCATATGGCGGCAAGGGCGTCAGCAAAGCGATCGCAAATATCACCGACATCATCACTCCCGCCCTCCTCGGCCATGACGCCAGTGACCAAGCAGCCATCGACCAGACGATGTGCGAGCTGGACGGCACCGACAACAAATCTCGCCTCGGCGCCAACGCTATCCTCGCCGTCAGCCTGGCCTGCGCCAAAGCCGTCGCTGCAGCAAAAGGTCAGCCACTCCACCTCTACATCGCCGAATACGTCAAAAACCCGCAGCAATCCCTGCCCCTCCCTATGATGAATATCGAAAACGGCGGCGCACACGCTGCGTTCGCAACCGACATCCAGGAATACATGATCATCTGCCGATCAGCGACGACCATCAACCAAGCTGTACAAATGGGTGCCGAAGTATTTCATGCTCTGGCTAGCGTGCTGAAAAGCCATGGCTATCCGACAACCGTCGGCGACGAAGGCGGCTACGCGCCGATCGTCAAAGGTGGCAACCGTGAACCACTCGCGCTTATATCCGAAGCTATCGCGAACGCCGGCTACAAAGTCGGCGAGGATATCGTCTTCGCGCTCGACATCGCAGCCAGCGAATTTTATCATGACGGCACGTACACACTAGCGGCCGAAAACAAATCACTCACCAGCGACGAGATGGTCGCCTGGATAGTCGCGCTCGCGGCTGATTATCCGATCGTCTCGATCGAAGACGGCCTCGCCGAAGACGATTGGTCGGGCTGGCAAAAACTCCACGCCGCACTCGGCGCCACCACGCAGCTCGTCGGCGATGATCTACTCGTCACCAATACCAAGCTCCTGCGCCGCGCTATCGACGAGCACGCAGCCAACGCCATCCTCATCAAGCCCAACCAGATCGGCAGCCTCAGCGAGACTATCGATGCCGTCACCATGGCGCAAGCAGCTGGCTGGCATACTGTCATGAGTCACCGTTCGGGCGAAACCGAAGACACCACGATCGCCCACCTGGCCGTCGGCCTGAACTGCGGTCAGATCAAAACTGGCTCACTGTCACGAACCGAACGCGTCGCCAAATACAACGAACTGATGCGCATCTACGAGGCCGATCCGGGACTACCGCTCGCGAAGCCGTTTGCAGCATAAGGCATTGAGCGTTGAGCATTGAACGTTGATCATTAATTTTTCATTGATCATTTTTCATTTGGAGCTACAAATACACCAATAACAAAAAACGCATAAATATAATATCCACTGCGACTTCAAATGATCAACGTTAAACGATCAACTAACGATCAATGATCAACGATCAACGAAAAATCTGCCCCCCTTCTACGCTCGTGGCAAATAATCAGCCAGGTTCGCCATCGTATAGTCATGACCAAGCATATCGACGAGTTGTTTGAGCGAAGTGCCTGATTTGACACCAGGATTCAGGATGTCATGAGGATCACAGGCTTTCTTGAGCTGACTATAGACATCGGTGATCTCCTCACCGAGCTGGAGTGATGCATAGTTGGAGCGCAGACGGCCGTCGCTGTTGATACCGGCGATACTACCTTTCATCTTGATAACCACCTTGAAGTAATCATCCATCAGCTTGAAGACTTTTTGACGATCGCCTAGTTTGCCGAGATCAAGCACTGGAAATACGTGAAGATTGGCATCGCCGGCATGTCCCCATACCGCGAGCTCTACTTTGTGATGGGCCGCTAACTCCCCGATCTTGCCGAGTAGCTCACCAAGCTTATTTGGTGCAACGATGACATCGTCCATGATAGGCAGGGCTGCTTCGCCACCTTTTTCGTGGTTGATGAGAGCACTCGTACTAGCTCGCACCGCCCAGATCGCCTCAACCTGATCAGGATCAGAAGTATGGATCGAAGCGGTCGCAAATTTGCTGATGACTTTGTCGGCCTTTTTGGCTTTTTTGGCCCGTTTGCGCGCGACATCATCGTCAAACTCTACGAAGACGATCGCAGCAGGCGTACCGATAGATTCGTCAAACACACCGCTGAGGATGTTGGTGTCGTGTTCTTTTTTGATAAATTCGATCAGACCACCATCGATCATCTCGATACTGCTCGCATCCAGCAGCGCCATCTCATCGACGGCAAGTACCATCTTGCTGATATCATCAAATGCGGCGATGATAACATCCGTCTGCGGCGCATGTGGCGCAACTTTGAGGATCGCCTCAGTGATGATCCCGAGCGTACCCTGTGAGCCGACAAAAAGCGGCGTCAGATCACACGAGCCATCTTTGCTGATGCAGTCGAGCAAGTTGTAGCCGACATTGTCCCTGGCCAGGTCCGAGCGCTCTTCGTAATATTTATCGAGTGCATCAAAATGATCAAGTGACAAACCATCCACGGCACGATAAATTGCCCCTTCGAGCGTCGGCAGCCCTTTGCGTTTTTCGAGTTCTTTTTTGCTAATCTTGCCCGTCTGGATCACTTCACCGTTTGCGAGCACGACTTCAAGCTTGTCTACCCATTTGCTGATCGAGCCGTATTTTTGAGATTTTTCACCAGCTGCGTTGTTGGCAATCGCCCCACCGATGGTCGAGTAGGCATAATTCACTGGATAGGCGGGTAAAAACAGCCCGTGAGTATAGAGCGTCTCCTGCAATGACTTGATGTTGAGCCCCGGCTGGACACGGACAAGACGCTGTTTGGTATCGAGTTCGAGGATACGACTCATATGCGCCGGCGTACTGATGATGATGCCTTTGCCGATAGCTGCGCCAGTCGTGTCAGTACCGTTACCGCGAGGCGTGATCGGCACCGGATGGCCTTTTTCGCCGAGCTGCCAGGCAAATCGTGCAACTTTACGGATATCATTGGTCGTCCGAGGATAAACCACGATCGTCGGCGTCACCTTGAGGACGCTACCATCACGAGAAAAATGCTCTCGCACCTTCGTGCCGGCCATGACGTCACCAGAGATATGAGATTGTAGATAAGCTGCAACTTTGTTCACATTTTCCCCCGCATGTTATTACTCTTATGATAACACGACTGCTCACGCTTGCCGAGACTTGCTTCAAACGGCAATCGTCAGTATAATACTCGAGTAAATTACCAATCATTTACGAGCGTGGCGCTGCGTGAATGCAAATTGATCGTAGACGCACGCGTCTTGCCCGAGAACGGCATTAAACTTCGATAGTACATAAAAGATTACATGTCTATGCGGACGTGGCGGAATTGGTAGACGCGTCAGCTTGAGGGGCTGGTGAGTATTGCACTCGTGGAGGTTCAAGTCCTCTCGTCCGCACCAAGCAAAGAGTCGACCCTTGTGGTCGGCTTTTTGCTTGGTATGTGATCCTGAGAGGACTTGAACCGATAGGCGTAAACTGCCGCGAAGGCAGTCTACGTTTTCAGAGCTTGTCTCACCGAAAGTGAGCGAAGCGAACGGATAGGCTTTAGCCGTTGAGGTGGAAGAATGCGAAGTCCTCTCGTCCGCCCTCCCTACGGTGATGCGTAGCGTGGGGCTTGCTCGACCGTCCAGAGATCGACGAGACGATACCGATCGACTTGGCTTGTTACCGACGTTGATATCTGGATTGATCTGGTCGATGGTGATGTCACGTAATGTATCTGTGGTTGATAGAGCGCAATTGCCGGCGTATCATCAAGCCACGCATCAACAAATAGATCGTATTTTGGTAATCGCGCACTGAGCTCAAGCCTCAACTGAGCGCTCGAGAGAGCATCACTCGCAATGCTTGATTTGTAGTTCGAAAGATTGAGTCCTCGTGGGTCAGCCTGTGAGGAGTGCCAGTAGGCAAAGACGTCTGGGTCAACCCCAAGCTCAAGCTCATAGACAAGCGCATCATAGGCACGTGGCACGATAACCGCCTGCTGGAACGCATCCGCCTCTCGAAGCGCCACCACTACTGTCGCGCCGACGGCCTCCCATTGCTTCTTGATCTCACTTGTCACGACAGGATAATCACCGGACTGAACGCTGATAAGGTTGATGATGAGCGGCTGAGTGTCCTTCGAGCGCTTGCCGTCAGCACCTAGTTTCCAGCCTGCCTGATCGAGCAAACTAGCCGCCTGCTTCGCATCGAAGTCTGCTTGTTTTTTTGTCGCCATACTCGGTAACTGATCGATGGCGAGTGGACCGTCAAGTGGACTGACATAGCCATGAAGCCCTTTAATGATGGCTGTTCTATCGGTCGCCGCCAGAAATGCCTTGCGAACCGTCTTGTCAGAAAATATCGGTGAATCGTTGTTGAGAAAGGCAAACATGCCGTTGAGCAACTTTGAGCGATGGACGATGGCATCGTCTCGCTCTTTGACGATATCCGCTACTTCTTGACTGGTCAGCTCGGTGCCGGCATTGATTTCCTGAAGAAGAAAGGCTTTTTTGACCTGGGCTGAGTCTTTGAAGACGTGAAGCTGGAATTTATCCAGTCTCGGTCGTCCGCGAAGGTAGTCCTCGTTGGAAGTCAGGTACAAGATAGACCGTCCATCATCAGGATTCACGACCTGGAGGTGACTGAAGACAAACGGACCCGACCCGACAGGCTCACGGTTGAAATCAGACTCACGAAGCGACTCCGGCGATGAGTTACTCAAGATGTGACGCGGCAATATACCAAACGTTAGCGCATGAGGAAATCCCGCATAGACACGCGCCAGATCGAATGCAACCGCAGTATCTGACACCCGCGAGACCTTGATCTGAGTCCAGCTCGGATAGAGAGGCGATCGCACGAGTGGGTTTTTGATCAGATTTATCGTAAAGATCACATCTTCTGGCGTCACCGGCTCGCCATCGTGCCATTTGAGGTCTTTGCGCAGCTCGACAACGTAGCGT
>JBATPJ010000014.1:0-1914 GCA_049291395.1 Saccharimonadales bacterium (SeqCode)
CGGCAATCCAGAGCCTCGCTACGACGGCACGCGGCACAACGCGGTGTTTTGGCTACTTGACCAGTATGCCTGGAGACGAGAGCTAGCATTTCAGCCCAAGGCCAAATTTAAGGCGTCTGTGGCTGAGTTTGACGCAGCAGGCGACAAAGTCATCATGGCCAAACCGACGACCTACTACAACCTCTCAGGTGAGGCCGTCCGCGCACTTGCCGATTTCTACAAGGTACCGGTGGGCGATATCCTGGTCGTCCACGACGAGATCGCCCTGCCATGCGGGACGATCCGGACCAGGCGTGGCGGCAGCGACGCCGGCAACAACGGCGTCAGATCCGTCACCGAACACCTTGGCGACGGCACGGCCAGACTCCGTATCGGCACTCATAATAATCTGCGCGAACAGATCGACGACGCTGATTTTGTCCTCAGCAAATTCACGGCAGACGAGACGGCCCGACTCACCGAACTGCTTCCAACCCTCATGAGTATCATCGACAGCTTCGTCGACGGCACGTTTGATACGACGACACACAGATAGATAAATTTCTTCCTGCAACATCGTCCCATCTTCGCCCAGACTATCATTATCATCTCTGTCAAACTCACTCCATACCGCTACAAAGTAGCAGGAGAGTATAATGGGAGTAGTTATGGACGATGCGCTGATACGAAACAAGCTCCAATCCGCCAAGCTTCGGGTGACCTACCCCCGTTTGGCATTGATCGGTGAGTTGTCACGTAGCCATGCTCAGCCCAAAAGCGCCGCGGAGCTATCTGCGACATTGTCGCAATTCCCACGAAGTTCAGTCTATCGCAATCTCGAGGCGCTTGAGTCGGCTGGCCTGATCCGCAGCAGTATGGTCAAATGGGTCCGCCGCTACGAGCTCGGCGACACGCTCGCGCCCCATCACCACCACATCACCTGCATCAAATGCCAGAAGGTGACAGATTTTGACTCCACCAAGCTAGAGCGTGCTCTCGAGAGCGCCGCCGAGGATACCGGCTACCAGCTGACTGCTCACTCCGTCGAGCTACGTGGACTATGTCGTGACTGTCGCGAAGACAGCCAGGACCAGTCGACCGCCCGTGTCGTCCTCGAGTACGGTATCCGCTCTATGAAACGGCTTCGCCCCCGTGACCCGCTGATGGATAAGCTGAGAGAAGATGATGTCTATGAAGTGTTCGACGGTAGTCAGTCGACCGAAGAGTAAGACCCTTTACGAAGTTTTATACCTGAAGCACAGTAATCATTGCCGCCACCACGATAACGCCGAGGATAAGCATAGCGGCTTGTTTGTTCGCCTCAGCGTGCGGCCGTTCGTGGATATCGGGTATGATATCACTCGCCGCGATATAGATGAAGAAGCCGGCTGTCAGTGCCAATATCGGCGCCAGCGGTATCGTGATCTGTGAACCGATGATATAGATGACCAGTGCGCCGAGAAGGGTAGCGAGCGAGCTAATGACGTTTACGAGCACCGTCCGCCGCGGAGACATCCCACGACTCAGCAGGAAGCCGAAGTCACCAATCTCTTGCGGTATCTCGTGTGCCGTCACGGCCAGAGCCGTAATGATACCCGTCGGTACGTCGATCAAAAACGCCGCCCCGATACCGATGCCGTCGATGAGGTTATGAACCGTGTCACCGAAGACGATCAGACTTTTTTGGGCATTGTCCCGGCCAGCCGCATGCCCACTATCTCCATGCCCATGATGGTGGTGAAACCAATGCACAGTCCGTTCCAGCACAAAAAACGCCAGGAAACCACCCAGCGCCCATGGCAATACTTCGTCAGTTGAGCCGTTATGAAGCGCCTCCGGTAGGAGATCGACAAATGCTGCAGCGAGCAGCGCTCCAGCGCCAAAGGGCAGGGCCCAGCGAGCTAATATTTCACGCCGCTTGGCCGAGCCGAGCAG
>JBATPJ010000015.1:0-29780 GCA_049291395.1 Saccharimonadales bacterium (SeqCode)
TACCTTGTTACGACTTAACCCCAATCATGCCCCCCACCTTAGGCCGACGAATCGGACTTCGGGTGTTGGTCACTTTCATGGTTTGACGGGCGGTGTGTACAAGACCCGGGAACGTATTCACCGCAGCGTGCTGATCTGCGATTACTAGCGATTCCGACTTCATGCAGGCGAGTTTCAGCCTGCAATCTGAACTGGGACCGGCTTTGATGCGATTTGCTCCCCCTTGCGGGTTGGCATCGCGTTGTACCGGCCATTGTAGCGCGTTTCTAGCCCAGGACGTAAGGGCAATACTGACCTGACATCATCCCCCCCCTCCTCCCCGTTGCCGGGGCAGTCTGAATAGAAAAATTCAACTATTCATAGGGGTTGCGCTCGTTGATGGACTTAACCAAACATCTCACGACACGAGCTGACGACGGCCATGCAGCACCTGTCACCGAGTTCCCTAAGGCACTCACTGCTTTCGCAGTAATTCTCGGGATGTCAAGCCCTGGTAAGGTTCTTCGTTTAGCATCGAATTAAAGAACACGCTCCACCGCTTGTGCGGGTCCCCGTCAATTCCTTTATGTTTTAGCCTTGCGGCCGTACTCCACAGGCGGGATACTTAACGCGTTAGCTTCGCTACAGAGGGGGTCGATACCCCCTACAGCTAGTATCCATAGTTTACGGCGTGGACTACCCGGGTATCTAATCCGGTTCGCTCCCCACGCTTTCGTGCCTCAGCGTCAGAAATGGTCCAGTAGCCTGCCTACGCCATTGGTGTTCCTTCTTATATCTACGGATTTCACTCCTACACAAGAAATTCCAGCTACCTCTACCATTCTCGAGTCGTACAGTTCGAACAATGGGTTGATGGTTGAGCCACCAGATTTCACTATTCGCTTATACGACCGCCTACGCAACTCTTTACGCCCAGTCACTCCGGATAACGCTTGGGTCCTACGTATGACCGCGGCTGCTGGCACGTAGTTAGCCGACCCTTATTCATAAGTTACCGTCATATTCCTCACTTATAAAAGAAGTTTACGACCCGAGGGCCTTCATCCTTCACGCGGTGTTGCTCCATCAGGGTTGCCCCCATTGTGGAAGATTCCTTACTGCTGCCTCCCGTAGGAGTCTGGACCGTGTCTCAGTTCCAGTCTGACTGATCATCCTCTCAGACCAGTTAACGATCGTCGACTTGGTGAGCCTTTACCTCACCAACTATCTAATCGTACGCAGGCCGCTCCCAAAGCGAATAAATTCTTTAATCCGAAGATCATATGCGGTATTAGACACCGTTTCCGGTGCTTATCCCTCACTTTGGGGCACGTTCCCACGCGTTACTCAGCCGTCCGCCGCTCCCTTCACAGTACTCTCCTCATATCGACAATCACTCCACTTCGCAAAGTTTTGTAATTATCCGATATTTTGTTCATCCATCTGTGAAGGAAGCGGCTAATTTTTCTTTTGGAAAAATTTCCGCGTCCCGTCTCCAGACGGAGAGAAGCGCATTGTGAAGGGCGCTCGACTTGCATGTATTAGGCACACCGCCAGCGTTCATCCTGAGCCAGGATCAAACTCTCCATAAAAGATTTTGAATTTTGGTTCAAAACACCTATCTGTAAACAGATAGGATTTAACTGACGAAATTGATTTGCACTGCCAAATTGTAAACGTTCGTTCGTCTCACCACCTCAAAAAAATGCGGTAGACTGTTGCCCATTCTACGCGGATTCGCGAGCCATGTCAACACCTTTTATAAGATTCAAGTGGCAATTTATGTTATGAAAAACGCAACAGTCAGTCCGATAACCAGTCCGAGGATACCACCAGCGATAACCTCTCTGGGATTATGTCCAAGCGCCACTCGCGGTAGTGGGTCTTTGGCAAATGGCGACTTCTCGATGAGCCGGAGAAGCGCAGCGCCCTGCTCGCCGATCGAACGGCGCGCCACCAGTGCATCATAGATTGTGATAACAGCCAGGACTGCCGCAACCGAGAACAGCGTCGACAATCCTTCATGTACATATATCACCGTCGCGAGACTGACGACGACCGCGGTATGGCTGCTCGGCATATTACCTGAGCGAAAGAACTGCCGTCGGTTTTTGTCATGCCTCGAAGCGAGAGCGTACTTGATCACCTGAGCTAGTAGGAAGCCCAGGAACGGGGCGATCAGGTATGCACTACTCGCTTTCATCGCTATCGTCTTCTCCTTCGATAATAGGCTGCTCTTGGATCAAACCGGTTGAAGCGACACTATCATCATCGTTCAGGCGCATGACGCGGACGCCCTGAGTAGTACGGCCAAGCGTCGGTATATCTTTCAGTCCGACACGGATCGTCTGACCCTTGGTCGAGATCATGATCACCTCTTTGTCCTCAGGGGCAAGTGACTTCACAGTGATCAGATTGCCCGTCTTTGCGGATACGACAGCTGCTTTGATACCGACACCGCCACGCTTGTGCGTCGGGAAATTGGTCACTTTCGTGATCTTGCCGTAACCCTTCTCACTCATGACAAGGAGATTTGGATCATTGGCCGCCAGGTCCATACCGACAACTTTGTCTTGAGGTCGCAAGCGGATACCACGCACACCTCGAGCTGAACGGCCCATCGGACGAGCATCTGACTCCTTAAACCGAATCGCCTGTCCCATTGCTGTCGAAATAACAACTTCATCTTCACCAGTACTGAGTCGGATCCAGCGTAGCTCATCACCATCGTCGAGATTGATGGCGATGAGACCGGTCTGACGGATATTACTGTAATCCTTAAGTGATGTCTTTTTTACTGTACCGTTCGTCGTCGCCATAAAGAGGTAGCCCTCACCAGAATCACTCTTACTGATACTGACAAGTGAGGTGATCAGCTCCTCCGGCTGTAGCTGCAATAGGTTGACTGCAGCGACACCTTTGGCCTGTAGGCCAGCTGCTGGTACTTCATATGCCTTCAGTCGGAAGACACGACCCTTGTTTGTAAAGAATAGTAACCAGTCATGTGTCGAGACTGTTACTAGCTGATCGATGACATCAAGCTCTTTGGTGGTCATGCCACGCTTGCCTTTACCGCCACGATGCTGCCGGCGATAGTCAGTAATCAAAGTTCTTTTGATGTAGTTTTCTGTTGTGAGTAGAACAACGACGTCTTGCTCTGGGATCAGTTCTTCGTCACTAAACTTACCGAGTTCGTGGTTGATGATCTGGCTACGTCGCTCGTCGCCGTATTTTTCTTTCATCTCGAGTAGCTCAGCCTTAATAATCTTCAAGATCTCTTTCTCATCAGACAAGATACCCTCAAGCTTCGTGATTAGCTTCATCAGTTCATTGAGCTCATCTTCGATCGCTTGACGCTCCAGACCAGTGAGACGACGGAGCTGCATCGCTAGGATGGCCTTGGCTTGTATCTCGCTGAGGGTAAACTGTTTGATCAGGGCTATTTCAGCTTCTTCAGATGTCTTGCTGGCGCGAATAGTCTTGATCACCTCATCGATGTGATCAAGGGCGATTTTGTAGCCTTCGAGGATATGAGCGCGCTCTTTGGCTTTACGGAGCTCGTACTCTGTCCGGCGACGAACCACGACCTGACGGTGCTTGATGTACTCGGCGAGTATCTCTTGGAGCCCCAGCACACGCGGTTGGATGCCATCGATCAGCGCAAGCATATTGTAGTGATAGCTTGTCTGTAATGCAGTCAGTTTATAGAGTTGATTCAGCACCTTCTTTGGATACGCATCTTTCTTGAGTTCGATGACGACTCGGACGTTACCGCGAGCACTCTCGTCACGGATGTCGTTGATAATAATTTTCTTTTCTTTGTACAGATCAACAATTCGTTCGATAAGTGTTGCTTTATTTACAGCGTATGGCACCTCTGTTACGACGATCTGATGACGTCCCTTTTTGGTCTCTTCGATCGTTGCCACTGCGCGGATCATGACACTACCACGGCCGGTGGCGTAGGCCTGACGCATCGGCGTACCGCCATAGACAATTGCACCCGTCGGAAAATCAGGTCCCTTGATATGGTTCAGTAGATCATCGAGGGTCGCTTCGGGATTATCGATCATCTCGATCGTAGCATCGACAAGTTCACCGAGGTTGTGCGGTGGAATGTTCGTCGCCATACCAACGGCAATACCCATCTGACCGTTGAGGAGAAGATTGGGTAGTTTCGCAGGCAGTACCACAGGTTCACGCTCTGAGCCATCGAAGTTATCGCGAAAATCAATCGTCTCTTTCTCGATATCGACGAGTAGCTCCTCAGCATGCCTATTCAGACGAGCTTCCGTGTACCGGTGAGCAGCTGGCGGATCACCATCCATACTACCGAAGTTACCCTGCCCCTGCACCAACATGTAGCGCATGGACCACTCTTGAGCCAGGCGAACCATCGAATCATAGATAGCACTATCACCATGTGGGTGATATTTACCCATGACATCACCGATAATACGGGCTGATTTTACAAATTTGGCATTACTGCGGTTGCCATTTTGGTTCATAGAAAACAAGATGCGTCGATGGACTGGCTTGAGGCCATCGCGAACATCAGGCAGCGCGCGGTCGATGATGACGCTCATAGAGTAGCGCAAGAAGCTATCTTCCATGACATCCTCGACCGTCCTGTTCTCGACATTTCGCGAGTGTTCCACCTCTGTTATAACTTCTTCTAGAACTTCACCTTCTACTGATGTATTTTCTTCATCGTTTTTTGTCATATCGTCATCCATCATATTCTCCTATACGTCCAACTCATCAAGGTTTAGGTCTTTAGCACGGGTCTGAATGAAGTTCTTGCGAAGCGCCACGTCATCACCCATTAATTTCGTGAAGATAGCATCAGCTCGTTCGGCGTCACGAACCCGCACCTGGATCAGGACGCGTCGTTCTGGATCCATGGTCGTCTCCCAGAGTTGCTCGGCATCCATTTCACCAAGACCCTTAAAGCGCGAGATGGTCACGCCTGCTTGCTTCGCTTTATCATCGCTCTCAACTACCGCAACACCACGATCAGCTTTGTCACCGATGATACGATCGAGGATCGCATCACGCTCTTCCTCTCCGTATGCATAGATCTTCTTCTTACCGTGGTTCACGCTATAAAGCGGTGGTTTGGCCAGATAGATATGACCGCCATCGATAACTTCCCTCATATAGCGGAAGAAAAACGTCATAAGAAGTGTCGAGATATGGCTACCATCGACGTCAGCATCGGTCATGATGATGATGCGCTCGTAGCGCAGCCCACTGATATCAAACTGTTCATCGATCCCGACACCGAGTGCTTTGATCAGACTCACGATCTCGTTGTTGTTAAGCATACGGTCGAGACGAGCACGCTCGACGTTGAGCACCTTGCCACGAAGAGGCAAGATCGCCTGGGTCTTACTATCACGACCTGTCTTGGCGCTACCACCGGCTGAGTCACCCTCGACGATGTAGATCTCACTGTTTTTTGGATCCTTGCTACTACAGTCAGCGAGTTTACCAGGCAGGCTCATACCATCAAGTGCGCCTTTGCGGATAACGTTGTCTCTCGCTGCACGGGCTGCTTTACGAGCTCGGGCTGCCAGGATAGCTTTACCGACAATCTTTTTGGCGACACCAGGGTGCTCATCGAGATAGTAAGCAAAGTATTCATTCATGACCTGTTCGACATAGCGACGAACCTCGGGGTTGCCGAGCTTGTTCTTCGTCTGACCCTCGAACTGTGGATCGGGTAGCTTGACGAGAATAATGGCCGTAAGCCCCTCGCGGATATCATCACCAGAGAGATTCTCTTCTTTTTCCTTCAGAAGCCCGCTCTTGCGAGCATAGTCGTTGATAACCCTTGTCATTGCCGAGCGGAAACCGACGAGGTGCATACCGCCCTCGGGGTTATAGACGTTGTTTGCAAAAGCCTTGACCGTCTCGGTGAAACCATCGTTATACTGGATGGCTACCTCAACCATACTGTCCTCAATGGGTCGCTCGACGTAGAAGATATCTTCGTCGACAACTTCCTTGCCGATGTTGAGATGTTTGACGTAGCTCTGGATACCACCTTCGAAATAAAACGCGTAGCGCTCACCCGTTCGTTCGTCTTCGACCTTCGCTTTGAGACCCTTCGTCAGGTAGGCTTGGTGGCGAAGATAGCTGAGGACCCACTGATAATCAAACTCAATCGTCTCTTTGAAGATAGTTGGGTCGGGATAAAACGTAATACTTGTTCCCTGGGGTCGATCTGTCGACCCGACTTTCTTGAGTGGTCCTTGCGGGACACCAAGAGCAAATTCGATGCTATAGAGCTGGCCTTCTTTGACGACTTCGGCAATCATACGCGTCGAGAGGGCGTTCACCACGCTTGAGCCCACACCGTGAAGACCGCTTGATACTTTATAGCCACCGCCGCCGAATTTACCACCGGCGTGCAGGACTGTCAGGACCGTTTCGAGTGTGCTCACCCCAGTCTTTGGATGCTTATCGACGGGGATACCGCGCCCGTCATCTGTCACGCGACACCCGCCATCAGCGAGCAGCACAATATCAACAAATGTCGCATGACCAGCGATTGCTTCATCGACACAGTTGTCGGCGATTTCTTTGATCAGATGGTGAACCCCGTCGTATCCGGTACTACCGATATACATACCGGGTCGCTTGCGAACCGGTTCGAGCCCCTCGAGAACTTGGATCTGGCTAGCATCATAACTAGCCGAGGATGTTTGTTTGGCCACTGCCCTGCTCCCTCTCTTATAACCGCCTCATTGACGGACTATTTACAATACCCCTATTATAGCGAAAAACTATAGTTCACGCAAACCATAGAAAGTACTTGCGTTGAACATAATAGTTATGCTATTTTATGGAGTAAGGAGTTATAAAAAATAAACAATTATGTTTCAGAAACTGGTATCGGGACTGCCATTTTCTCCGGCACTTGTCGGTCAGCTCGGCTTTTATGCTAGGCGACTCAAGAAGGAGGAAGCGTCAAGGCGATTGGGCCTTATTTTTACAGCACTGGCGCTCGTCGTCCAGTCTTTTGCGGTCTTTTCGCCACCCGACCCGGCGAATGCTGCCAGCTCCAACGACCTCATTTATGGAGGCGTTACTTCAGTTGCACAGATATTAGCCGCCTACGACAACCCAGCGACTGGCTACAAAAAACTCATGGACTACAACGGTATCACCCGCAGCGAGATCGCCGCAACCGTCTCGACCACTATCAACTCTCGCGACTACGGAACCGGCAGCAACGCCTGGATATCATGGGGTCACAATCCACGCTTTAGTACCGAACTCGGTGAAGTCATGCACAATATCGACGGTAGCGTCTTCTACTCACGTCCCTTGTGGCGATTTGACTCGACAAGCTGGACCCTCACGAACGGCTCTACTCATAATGTCTTCAAGGGAACCTCTGCAAAGCTCGGTGTTTTTGCCATCATGAAAAACTGTGGTAATCTCGCCGCCACAAAACTCCCAACCCCTCCGCCACCTCCACCACCGGTCGTAATCCCTCCGACAGCAACATGTACTGTCCTCGATGCTATCAAGATCGATCGCGACAAATACCGCTTCACTATGGGATCGAGCGTCGCCAACGGAGCTACCATCTCCGGCTACACTATCACGGTGAAAAACTCCTCAGGAGCAGTCGTCAAGACTATCAATGAATCTTCTACGAATAGTTCCTTCGAGTCACAAACCGTCCACACCTTCTCACCAGGCAGCTACACCGCATCGTCCACGGTAAACACCTCACTCGGGCCTATCACGAGCGACTCATGTGTCGATCAGTTCGTCGTCGAAGAAGCACCGGTTGTAACGAACCCAAGCGTGACTATCACGAAAAAAGTTGACGGTGTCGAGCAGAAAACCGTCGCGATCGGTCAAGAGTTCAAATACCAAATCGTCGCTAAAAATACAGGGGATATTGCCCTCAGCAACGTTACCGTCAGCGACAACGCACCAGCCGGCGTCACATTTGTCAGCGCTACGCTTGGCAGCATCGCGAATAACAAATGGTCATATACTGTCGCAAATCTCCCTGTTGGACAGAGCATCACCGTATCCATCACGGCCAAAGTTCCTGCCTACGCCGCTGGCTTCATAAAGAACACTGCCTGTGTCGATACCCCGACTATCAGCGCAACCAATCCTGACTCCTGTGACGATGCTACTGTCGACGTACCAGTACCAATGATTGAGGTCTGTAATCTCACGACGCTCGCCCTCGAGACTATCAAAGAAACTGATTTCAACCCTACTCGTCACTCAAAAGACCCTAACGACTGTAAGCGCATCCAAGTCTGCGACCTGACAAGCGACATCGTCATCACGATCCGCGAAGTTGACTTCGACAGTACCAAGCAGTCTAAAGACACTGCAGAGTGCGACAAGATGCAAGTCTGCGACCTTACGACCGGCGCAATCACAACCATCCCTAAGAATAACTTTGACTCTACAAAGTATTCAAAAGACGCTTACGATTGCCAAAGCAAACTTGTCAACGAAAAGTCCGCTACTAACCTCACTCAGGAGTCTGATGCCACAAAAGTTATCGCCAAAGCCGGTGACCGTATCCAGTACACCCTCTCCGTCACAAATACCGGCAAGATCGATGCATCGATAGACTTCCAGGAGAACATGGCCGACACTCTCGAGTACTCTGCTCTCAACGACAATGGCGGCGGTAGCCTGACCGAAGTACTCGTCAATGGGTACCCAACAAAAGTTCTTACCTGGGGTAAGGTCACTCTCAAGCCGGGCGAGAAAGTTAGTCGTACGTTTACCGTCAAGGTTCTCGATACAATCCCTCTCACCCCTCAAGGCATCAGCGAGCCAGGCTCTTACGACTGTATCATGACTAACACCTTCGGTAACACGGTCGGTATCACCGTCGATTGCCAAGCACCAAAAGTACTCGAAGCAGTCATCAAACAGCTCCCAAGCACTGGCCCAACCGAGAACATGATCTTTGCCGGCCTTCTCGCCACGATCGTCGTCTACTTCTATAGCCGCTCGAGGCAGCTCGGTGGTGAGATCCGACTCATACGCAAAGATTTTAACGCGGGAACGCTCTAAGGAGGCTCTATGAACGGTCCAGAACGAATCACATCACATGAAGTCAAGGTCGGTAGCAGCGAGGCTGCTGAGAAGCAGGCAGAAAAGCTCCGCAAGCTTGAGGCTTCAGCCGAGAAATCTGGTGAGCACAATGGTGAAAAACTTGTTGCCGACGCACGGAAAGAAACCGAGGGTATCTTCGCCAAAGAAGGCGGCTCAGAACACCGATCTGGTGGTGAGCCTACTGCCAGCCCTGCCGTTATCCGCAAGATCACAAAACGCGAAAAACAGCGCGTCTACAAGCAAACTCTCACGCGCGTACAATCAGAAATGAGCCCACCGGCTCGAACATTTAGCAGGGTTATCCATTCTCCTATCGTCGAAAAAACCAGTGACACTATCGGTAACACGGTCGCCCGACCAAACGCTCTGCTCGTCGGCGGATTCACTGCATTTATCGCTATCAGCATCATGTACGTCGTCGGACGGACCTATGGATATCAGCTATCTGGCTTTGAGATGATCGGTGCATACATCATCGGGTGGGTCGTTGGCCTGCTCGTCGACTACTTCCGAGTCATGGCGACCGGCAAGCCTTCCTCGTAACCATCGGTAAGCCTACTCAGCTCTCCGGCCATCAATAATCAATACCCCGAGACCACACCCCTCCACACGGCTCTCGGGGTATTATTATTGCTTCGGAGTTGATGATGATTGCGCTGCAGGAGCGCTAGCAGCCGAAGACGGTGCAGTCTGCGCAGCCGGAGAAGTAGCCGGAACGCTCTGTACTGCTGGATACTGAACGGTGGTGGCTGTCGCGGCCGCAGGTGTAGGTGCGGAAGCCTGAACTGGTGATTCATCCTCATACCCAGGAGTAGAATGGTGGAGATTCCCTCTGACATCGATAAATATCTCATCGAAATCATCATCAGCCTGAGCTCTACCGATCTTAAGTGCGCCGTCGGCGGGCTTCTGTACCCGTGCTGCGCTGCCAGCAGCTCCACCTATTTTATTTAGCTCGGCATCGAGAGCCTTGTGATCACTAGCGGTCGGCTCAGCAGTATCGGCAACCGCCCTCCCGAACGTAACACCCTTGCCGAGTCCCTTTGACTGCATCTCGTGCAACCTCGTATCGTTTGTCTGTGCAGCTTTCTGGGGTGGTCGCGGTCCTTGCGTCTCGTGAGGCATATTCTTGCTAAGGTCTGCAAGCGACTGCGCAACGGATGATTCATCATCACTAGATGGAATATGACGCTCAGGAGATACCTTCGGCTCGTTGCTACTTGTTGCAGTGCTATCGCTAGGATGGGCTGGTATAGACGGCTTCACAACTGGCTTGGACGGTGTCGTCTGCTTCCGTTTCGCAAGCCATTCATCGAGGAATGACGATCCCGTACCGGCAGCACCGGCCTTATCTTGCGGCTTGCCACCGCCAAGTAGTTCCTCTCGACGCTTGTCCCTCGCCTCATCTCCGGCCCGTAGACGTGCAAAGATCTCTCGTTCGACATCAGCCCGTGGACGGCCAAATTTGGCGGCAGACAGCCTCTTGAGGGCACTAGCGAGCTGCGGATTTGGTGTCCCCAGTATCGGCAAAAACGACATGCTAAACGGCTGTGATGGCACATTGTTGATCATGACGCTTGCGATCGACTCGTAGTTTGGCAGCCGCGTCAGATCCTCGGCATCAAATGTCGGCGAGAATCGTTTCACCATCAGCTCAGCATCAGTTGTACCGATACGACCAGAGATAACCGTACCGACGTTACCGATAATAGCTTCCCTGATCTTATCGGTCAGCTGCGTCATAAACTGGTTTGCCAAGATGAGATTCAGACGATATTTACGAGCCTCAGATAGGATCGACTCAAAACTATCCGTCGCGAAGTTCTGAAACTCGTCGACATACAGCGCAAAATCTTCACGCTGATCCTCTGGTACGTCAGCTCGTCCCATGGCAGCTGCCTGGAACTTCATGACAAATATCATACCGAGTAACTGTGAGTTGAGCTCACCCGTCTTGCCCTTGCTGAGGTTCACAAGTAGAATCTTCTTGTTATCCATGATGTCGCGCAGGTTAAAGCCGGATTTGGTCTGTCCGATGATATTGCGCATCATCTCATTGCTCAGAAATGCACCAAACTTCGATACGAACCAACCCAGCACCTCTGACTTGTGGTAATCACTCGTCTGCGCCATCTCTTTGTTCCAGAAATCAAGTACCGTCTGATCGGTCACGTATTTGAGCTTCTCTTTTGCAAACTCATTGTCATTAAATACTTGCGGGATATCGATGAAGCTCGTACCACGAGGATCGCTCATGATCGTTAGTGCTGCATTGCGAAACCAGTGCTCATAGCGTGGTCCGATGATTCCAGTATGGCCCGGGTCATACAGTCTATAGAGCATAGCGATCGCTTCCTGAACCAAGAAATCACGCTGATCGGGCGTATCATACTCAAACAAGTTGAGGCCGACAGGACTCGCCATATCACTCGGGTTGAAGTAGATGACGTCCTCGACGCGTTCCTTCGGGACCATCCCCATCAGTGCCTCAGCCGAGTCACCATGCGGGTCGATAAAAGCAAACCCCTTGCCGTCGAGCATGTCCTGCAAGGCAAGGTTTTCAAGTAATTTCGACTTACCTGTACCCGTCTGTCCGATGATATAGGTATGTCGCCTGCGATCGACAGTCCCGAGCCGAATTTCCTTCTTCACACCGCGGAAAACGTTGTAACCAAGTAAAAAGCCTTCATCCAAAACCTGGTGTGGGCCATCAACTTGCTTGGTTGCTTGACGTTGTAATTGTGACGTCGGTATGTTTTTTTGATCTGGTAAATGAAACAGTGTTGCCATTTCTACACTGTTTAATACATTCTGTTTTACGTCCTGCGGAAAGAAGCGAAAAATGAAAGATGTCACAAATTGCTCAACGTTCTTAGTTGTTGTAAATTTAAACCCATTCTTGCCCGGTGCGTCAAAGAGTGAGAAACTCGCAACGACATTTTTCATCAGCCCCTGCGCCCGCGCCGAGACATTTGACGAGGCGATAACACGAACCAAGACTTCATATCCAGGATGCCTCGTCTTCTCCTCGATGGCCTCGACCGTCTGCTGCTCGATACTGCTAAGCTGCTTGTCTTCGGGCTTGACGTCTTTCTGCTCGGGAGCCTTCCATAGCGCTTCGAGTAAGTCTTTCGGCATGATGGCCCCGCTGCCAAAACCGCTCGACTTGGTACCCTTGTCCTTACGAATCTTGTTGGCAGTAAAAACCCCATTTTTCTCCCATCCCTCTGGCGCAGGTCGGAAAAGTATCTGGATACCGACTCCGTCTTCCCTGCTGGCACCAGAGAGTGCATTCAGGATGGCCCTCATCGCATCGCGCTTTGATTCCTGGTATGTCGCTATCGGATAGGCATAATTCTTCTTCAGCGTTAGCTCCCCCCCGATTGTCCCACTGATCTTGCCTACTTTGCTAAACAGATTATGCTCTTCAACCTCTTCCAGTCGTGCGGCAGGATAGGCTGCCGATACAGACTGTTGTATCACATCTATCAAAACATGTGGCACTACCACGTAATAGTGAACCAAGCCCTTGCTCGCAATAATTTCAAACGATATATGCCTCTGACCGTAGACCTTAGTCTTGAAGCCTTTCGTTGCAGTACTCGCGATGATGTTGTACATCGTCTGAGCTTGAGACAGGGCCTCATCGGTAATATCCCGCTCATCTCTCCCGCCAGTCTCGATATCGTCACCTGGAGGCGGTAGATGGATCAAAAACGGCACCATCTTGAGTCCGCGCTCATAATTCTTCGCCTCGCGAACCACTTTACGGTATTGCAAGTACATAACGGTCAAAAAACCGCCTATGACGATCGCTGCAACGACAACACCAAATAGTATTTCCCCCACCTTACTCCTCTGATGGCAATTTTATCACCTTGCCGTAGCGCTTGTTTAGGTAATCTGCCTGAAGTCGGCTGACGGCTTGCTCTTGCGCATACGGATCGTTCTTAGTTTCAGATATCACTCGTTTTGCTTTCTCGACCCATTCTTTCTCGATCAGGTCCTCGTCCGCGGCAACATGGGGATTGTCATCAACAACTGGGCTAACCACCGGTACTGCTGACAGAGCCGGTACGGCAGGGGGTAAAGGCACTACCGGAACAGGCGGCGGCGTATCTCCAGCGCCCGCACCAGTGCGCTGCTCCTCATTCGCAGGTCGCTCAAGCGTTCGCTCATGCTCTTGACCCTGAGGTAATTGTACCTCCGGGCCCCTCGGCAAAATCGGCCCCACTTCTGGAGACCCATGGGGTGTCGGTAATGTTGGTTCCATATGGGAAAATTATAGCTGATTTACCCATGTTTGGCCACAGACATGCTCACGCTTACTGCGTTTTGTCGGCTTAGGTGCGTTTGATAATGTAAAAAATGATGATAAGCGTCAACGATCCGACAAGTACAAGATCAAGAGCTCGCAGCTGATTGAGCGACTGCATCGCAAGGAGGCAAACAGGGACAAAAGCGAGAGCGCACGAGAGATAATACGTCCGCACGCGGTTTGATCTGCCCCCCACTCTGCCACCCGTCAGTCGTGACGCGAGATAACCACCGAGTAACAGACTAAGATACATGAGACACGAAACAAAGATATAGATCATCAAAAAAACGAGCAATATGCTCGCAACACTTCGTGTAGGGTCCGTCACGTTAAACAACGTCATGAGGGCCACCGCCGACCCTATCAGTAACCCACTAACTATCTTTATATCAGATGATGCCATATATATGCGTTAACTATAGCATTATTGGACGAGAAATTGAGCGTGCCTGCGCGATAAACCATGTGTTACGTGCAGCGACATCCGCCGCTGTATATAAATATTAGGGCGCGTGCTGCGGTGTAACGATTTATCGCGCGAGGCGATTTGACCGCTTTTGCCTCACTCGGCCGATGAAGGCCGATCGGGGCATTTATGCGATCAACTTCGCGGAGCTGTTGCATCCATCGTATGACGGACACGTCGCTGCTCTACGCGGGATTTGGTATTGTTTAGGCAGTAACGAATTTTTATGTTTGTTGCTGCCAGTCCAATACCAAATTGCACTGCCGAGGCGGGAGTCCCCGGTCTTATGATGCGTTACATATTAGTTGTAGAGGTTCGTGCTTTTTTGTGTTTTTGTTTAAAAAGCTTACTCACTTTTATAGCATGCTGAGTCATTATAGTCAATACTAGCTCGTACCTCAGATGTTGTTAATTTTTGTTATTTCGACGATTTTAACTATTATTCTTGCGTATACGTTGTAATAATTACAGAAAAATCGTTGTTTATAATACTCTATGTATTCATAAGGTGTTTGGTATAGCCGGCGGCGATCAGCCGGTCATATGCCGCTCGAACGTCAGTCGGCACCACCTGCTCCGACTGGTAACCAAGTGCTGGATAGGTCATGATGCGCTGCATGTCGCCGACCATGATATGGATGATTTTTTCGCGTGGATAATCGTCAGTACAATAGTCGTCAAATGCAATCGGCGGTGACGTCACCATGATTTGGGCATCACGGTCCGGCCACTGCGCCTGGAACGTCGCCAGTGCCCGCCGCTCCATGTATGGCTTGGTCACGAGCAGTAGACTGAGCGGCATGGGAGTGCTTTGTGAGCGAAGCAGCTCAAACGACAGCGTCGCGTTATCCCCCGTGTTTTGAGCCTTTGTTTCAAGTAGAGCGTTCTTAGTAAACCCTGCTTGTCTCATAACCGCTAAGAAATGTTCGGCTTCCGACGGCTCAGACCAATGCGTCGCCAGTAGATCATCACCATGCCCCTTGCCGCCTGAAACGACGAAATACCAGTAATGATATTTCCGGGCAAGCTCTGCAGCATATATGCCGGATCGGTCATCGTCGCTGCTGATCACGAGAAGACAATCCGCCTTGTTGGGCGGCTGATGCATCTGCATATAGTCCCATAGCGTGCGTATATCGTGCTCAACAAGTTCATGCATATGAATCATTATACTGCGGATGAAGTTTGTACGTAGTGTATTTATCGTGAACACTAGTATCACAACGTATATCCCGTTTCCACAATACTTTTCCACAAGTAAAAAATACATGAAAATACCGTTGACATTAGCATTTTATCGCTGTAGTATAGGGGGTAGTCTATGAATACAAAAATTATTCATAGGCAAAAACGAAAACAAAAACGACAAAAACCAAATGAAAACGACCGTTCCTCGCAGGCGGTCGTTTTTTCGTTCTATATCCCCTCTTTCTTGCCGAATGCTATCTCAATAGTTTCTGACTTTCACGCCAGCTCCACACGCCGCAGTGCGGAGCTTTGTATGTCCAGTACGCGTGGGCCCAGGCTCCGTCGTCAAAGGTTCGCTGCTGGGTTTGATAATACCGTGCGACCCGTTCTGACTCGCTACCGTCCCCATCATGATAGGCCTGCGGGGGTAGTGCAGCACTCCATTCGCCTACCAATACTGGCAGGTAGCGCTGTACCCTATCGATCAAATCCCACCATGACTCGTCAGCAATTGCGACATGACGATCGAAGGAACGCTGTCGGTCCCGCCATGAATATATCTGATAAAGGTGGACATCGAGCACCAATCTATCCCTGTAGGGCCGTTTGGAGAGCTTCCTGGCCACCTTGAGGGGCTGGAAGGCATCGCTAATGATAATCTTCACCTCCGACCTCAGGTGAGACCCTATGACAGCGTAGGCTCGATCGTAGTATCTGAGTAGTCTCCATAGACAAAACCGCGCCTTGGGCTCGTTGATGACCTCAAGGCCGATCAATGCAGGCTCCTGGCCGTAGGTGCGCGCCATATATTCAAGCGTCTTGAGAGCAGAGTTCTGGTTATCGCCTCTATAAAGCCTCATTTTCCCGACCTGGCCACTATGATCTTTGCCGTTTTGCGACCCCTGTAGTCCATGAAAATCTAAGATGATCCCTAAGTGATGCTTCGTAGCCCACTCAAATGCCCTACGGATGTAGATCTCACCGTCGATAAAGTCACTCGTCTCCTCAAATAGCCAATATCCAACCGGCAGCCTGACGAAGTCAAAGCCCTGTCTTTTGATCCAACGAAAATCCTTCTCTGTTATGAACGTCTCGCGGTGCTTCGTCAGTCGCTTCCTCGCCGCCTCGACCCCCAGCTCCCTCACAATATCGATCTCGGCTGGTCCATTAACCCCGTCGAAGGCCCCTGGTATCCAGCGTTCCACGACGAGCCAGCCGCCAAGATTGATGCCTTGCAGTGCTTTTCTCATGCCTTTAGTATAGCGAAAATACCCGTCAAATACCCCCGTTTTACTCTATCGTCAGACTACCCTGCCATATATAGCACTAACATATACTCATAATATGACGATCAGATGGACATTAATGACCTTCTGTTATATACTTGTGGTTATCGTGGGACTGAACTACGTTCTCGACGATTGGAATTTAACAGATCATCTTGCAAGCCGACTAACTGACGTATCAGTTTTCTAACTGCAAATCCATTTGCAACAGCATGGGCAACAGTCAAAGACGCTCTCAGCGTCCGTAGCTTCGCCTCTGTGCCAGTCGCAGCCTAAGTGCCGCGTCCGCGTCGTACCTGACGTCATATAAGGTTTTCGACGTGTCATATCATATGACTCGGTCAGACTATAGCTGTGAAGTAGTTTGACGACGATTATTCATAGAACGAACTCTGCCGTTTTGGTCATTTCTCGAGGTAGAGCCGTAAATTTGGAGATGACTATGCTTGTAGATAGATGATAGGTTACCATTCGGACCCGGGCGCACTACCCGGCAGTTCCACCAGCAAAAGCTCCCGACTACTCCTAGTCGGGCTTTTTTGTTGGTGTTACAATGAACCTACTATGTCCGCCCAAGCGATTACCGTAGCGCCCGTCGGTTTCGACGGCACAATCGTCCGTGTGGAGTGTGATACCGCCAAAGGCCTCCCCACGCTTCAAATTGTTGGCCTTGCCAATCGTTCAGTCGACGAAGCCAAAGAACGCGTCCGCAGTGCGATCCGTAATAGCCATCTCGATTTTGCGAGCAGCAAAGTCACGGTCAATTTGTCACCCGCCAACTTGCCCAAAGACGGCTCACATTACGACCTGCCGATCGCGGTCGCCATATTGCTCGAAACCGGACAGCTCCGTGGTAAAAATATCGACGGGATAGTGTTTGCTGGCGAGCTCGGTCTGGACGGCCAATTGCGCCCTATCCGCGGCAGCATCGCGATCGCCGAAACCGCCAAAAACGCTGGCTATCGAACAATCATCGTACCCAGCTCAAATGCTGCTCAAGCTGCTTTAGTAACAGATATAGACGTAGTAGGAATATCAACACTATCAGAGCTGTATTTGCACCTATGTGGCGAAAAAGTCATCACCACTACCGTGCGATCACCGTTCGCCCATGTTGCAAACCGTACATCGATAGACATAAGCGATATTAAGGGCCAAGAGCATGCCAAACGCGCCCTGCTCATCGCCGCGGCCGGACACCATAATGTACTCATGGATGGACCACCCGGTGCTGGTAAGACGATGCTTGCCAAAGCCTTCGTCGGCATATTACCACCGCCGACCTACGACGAGATGGTCGAGATCACCAAGCTCCACAGCCTCGCCGGTGAAGCCGATGACGCTATCATTACTGAACGGCCGTTTCGCTCACCGCACCACACGGCGAGCTATGTCTCCCTTGTCGGCGGTGGCGCCAAGCCAGTACCTGGCGAGATCAGCCTCGCGCACCACGGCGTCCTCTTCCTCGATGAGCTACCGGAGTACCCGCGCCAGTCTCTCGAATCACTCCGCCAACCCCTCGAAGACCGCGTCGTCCATGTCTCAAGAGCAGCCAGCAAAGTCAGCTATCCGGCGAACTTCATGCTCGTCGCCACCAAGAACCCCTGCCCTTGCGGCTACTACGGCGACCCGACTCGTGAATGCAGCTGTACCATGACACAGCTCCTGAACTACCAGAAAAAGATCTCTGGACCTCTGATGGACCGTATCGACCTCGTCGTCCATGTCGCCCGAGCCTCGGAAAAAGATTTTTTGCAGAAAAGCCCTACTTCAGATAAGCTATCTGACGCCTGGCGAACAGATGTGACAAAAGCTCGCGAGCGGCAACGTAGTCGCAATCTAAAAGGCCTATCGAACGCCCAACTCGACTCCAAACAGCTCCTCACCTATGGCAAGTTATCCGACGAGGCCGAGCAGCTCCTCCAGTCGGCCGCAGCAAAGATGCAATTGTCTGCGCGGAGCTATTTCAAGGTCATTCGCGTCGCCCGTACTATCGCTGACCTCGAGAATGCTGACGGCATCCTCCCGGCGCACATCGCCGAAGCACTGCAGTACCGCTCAGAGACCGCTATCCGTTGATTTTCTCGTCCACATCTGTTACAATCTACTATCGAAATAACAACCCGCGTTGGTTGCGAAAGCGACCGCGCACAAAAGAGGAGACGGTATAAACAATCGATCGACGCGTATCAACGGTGCCATTCGAGCATCAGAGCTACGTGTGATAGGACCCGACGGCGAACAGCTCGGGGTCATGTCACGAAATACTGCACTTTCAGAAGCTGAAAAAGCCGGATTGGATCTGGTCGAAATCTCACCGATGGCATCGCCACCTGTTGCAAAGATCGTGGACTGGGGTAAATTCCAGTACCAAAAGATGAAAGAGCAACAGCGCAATCGCAAAAATGCCAAAGGTGGTGATGTCAAACAGATGCGACTCGGCCTCAAGATCGGCCAGCACGACCTCGAGATAAAACTCCGCAAGATTCGCGAGTTTTTGGGCGAGGGCGACAAGGTCAAGATCATGATCTTCTTCCGTGGACGCGAGATGGCCCACCAGGAGATCGGTCATGAGCTCATGAAAAAGATCATCGAGATGCTCGCTGAAGATGCAGTCGTCGAAGGAAGCCCTGTCATGGCAGGACGCAACCTGAGTGTTTCCGTTAGGAGTAAATAATGCCCAAACTTAAAACCCATAAAGGTACCGCCAAGCGTATCAAACAGACCCCAACCGGGAAGCTGTTACGTCGCCGTTCATTCGGTGGACACTTCCTCGCTGGCAAGAGCGAGCGTCGCAAGCGCGTCATCGGTACGAGCGCTCAGATCATCGGCAAAACTGCCAAAAACGTTAAACGAGCTTTAGGAGTATAGACTATGAGAATCAAACGAGGTGTCACCGCCCGTGCTAAGCACAAAAAGATCCTAAATGCTGCCAAAGGTATGCAGCATGCCCGTACTCGCAGCTATCGCCTGGCCAAACAAGCCGTTACGCGAGCACTTGAGTACGCTTACCGAGATCGACGCAACAAAAAGCGTGACCTCCGTAGCCTATGGATTACCCGTATCAACGCTGCTGCCCGTGAAAACGGCACAACCTACGGTAAACTGATGAACGGCCTCAAGACAAAAGGTATCGAGCTTGACCGCAAGACATTGGCTGACCTTGCTGCCCGTGAACCAGCTGCATTTGCCGCTGTCGTCAAATCCGTCAAATAGTACTATTTCATCTACGGATAACCTAAAAACCGCCAATTGGCGGTTTTTAGGTATCAGATCACCGATAAGCCGGGTTCTGTAAGAGATAAACTCTTTAACGATCATCTATCTAGACCACCGAAGTGGCTCGAGCGGGTTTATCGATGCGGCACAACCGGACTAGCCTACCGATGGTAGGGTCCGCATCTCCTTGCAGCAAACAGGGTTTACCTCCTCCGTATGTCACCATACGTCGCTGTGGGCTCTTACCCCACTCCTTTCACCCTTACCCGGAATAACCGTTGAGGGTCATAATGGGCGGTATCGTTTCTGTGGCACTTTCCCTAGGGTCGCCCCCGGCCGCCGTTAGCGGCTGTCTTTGTCCTATGCTGCCCGGACTTTCCTCGGATACTGTTAAAGGTACACGCGATCGTTTAGTGATCTGACAATGGTCTATTATACCTCAGTTACCGGATTTTTCATGCTCATCAAGAATCTTGTTGACCATGCCATCGGCCAATTTGTTGTATTCGCGTGCCACGTAGGTATACGATACTTTATCAAATCGTGCCGACAATTCTTGGATGCGATGATGGATAGCAGCAAGATCGGGGTTTTTGACACGGTAGATACCATTCATCTGGTTCGCGACAAGCTGACTATCCATCCGCATGTCGACAACACAGGCGCCGAACTCCAGGGCTTTTTCGAGGGCGAGATAGACGGCTTGGTATTCGGCCACATTGTTCGTCGTGATGCCGAGAAAAGAGCCGCCTTCATACAAAACCTTACCCGCTTCGTCGAGGATGACGTAGCCACTTGCAGAAGGTCCGGGGTTGCCGCGCGAGCCCCCATCGCTATAGGAAACGACCGTTTCACATGTTGCGTATTTTGCATCAGGTACCGTAACCACTTCTTCCTCACCTCGAGAGGAAAACGGTACAGAGACGAGTCCTAGTAGTTGCTGCGTTGACTGAGTGATCTCACCTAGTTGTATATCTGACAACTGCTTCCAGACGTATTTGTCGTATTCATCACTCAGCTCTATATCCCGGTCGGTCATCTTGAGGCTCGCCTGAAATAATATGAATAGATACTGGAGCTCCCGATCATCTGGGTCGATAAACGTCATCACATCATCAAGCTGAATCGTTTCCGAACTCACGCCGAGGTGGATGTTGAAAGCATGTTCGAGCGCGTCTTCAGGCTGTTGGTTGATATGTACCCGACCACCAGGCAGCTCATAAAGTCCGGCGATCGATGGTCGTCCGCCCCTCCGCCTAAGGAGCAAGATCTTTTCATCTTGTTTGATAATTGCTTTGGTAACAACTTTTTGTTTCATAGATATATCCTATTATACAGTATGGTCGAGTCGAACATACCCTACACGAACCGCTAAGTCATCTATTGGGGTACTCAGACGAAGCTAAAAGTATCTTAGATAACCTACGAAATGCCTGTAACCCAATAACAAGAATTATCCAAGTAGAAAACCTGGTGTATTAGTGGCAAGTCTCAAACTTAACCGTAGGTACTTTTCATAGAGGTTAAATGTCGAGCCAAAAACCGTTGGTTGCATCAAGAGCTAACACTCGAAATCGTTCGTCAGAACCCACTTTGCTGAATTCATGCAGATCATCGACAAGAATTACACTCAAGCTATCCGACTCTTTTAGTAACTCTTCACAGACAGCTATCTTTTGTGCTACCCCACCGGCAATACCACCTCCAAGTTCGTCCCCAAGATATTTAGAAGTAAATTCGCGTATTCTAACTTCCCGAGAGCTTAACACTCTTTCAGGCTGTAGGTAAGGGGTAAGAGATTTAAGCTCGTTAGGGTCACGTAACTCTTCTTCAAGATAACCTTGCGACCGTGAGGTTAACAGACCAAATGTAATTCGAGTATCCATTCCTTGCAGTGCTGCAATCAATGGAACGATTGCAGGACGTACAAGGTGTCGAGTCATGTCAGCTAAAGACCTCCTCGCAAGCGTTTCGTCCAAATCAAAAAGTACGATATATTCTGTGGCATCTGGCATTTGATTCATTGCCTCTAGAACAGCACCACTAACACTTTTGACGAATTGCTCTTCTCTCAGTAGTGCTCGTGCTATATCCTCTTTAAGTTCTTCTCGACGCCCCTCTTCGAGATGATCCAGAGCCTCAACCCCATAATATTCAAGAACATTTTGAATCATAAGTGGAGCTGCATATTCATCAAAAGCAGCGTTGATAGTAGGTCCAGTAATCGCCCATACATGGTCAGGTGTAATGGCTGGCCTTTGTTCTGGGTATTGTTGGCCTAATTGCGTTTCGTTCATTGTTTGTTTTTAGCTTATACCATAATTGTATCAGAATAGTAGGACGCGTCTAGTCCATAAATTATGTCGCACAATCAACCTTCGGAACAGGCAAACAACAGAGGTACGAAATCACTCACAAATTAAATGAACCCTGGGACGGGTTCATAAAATCTGGTGATTTCGATCATGGTCGGGATGACAAGACTTGAACTTGCGACCTCTGCACCCCCAGCGCAGCGCGCTACCAACTGCGCCACATCCCGATATGTCTCTATTTTAACATGATAGAATGGTCGAACGACCTCTGCGTCACCTTCGGCGACCCCGCGATTTCATGATTGCGAGCACAGCTCGCATCAGAAAGTCGCCTTGCAAACTGTCACTGGCAGTTTTCACCCCAGCGCAGCGGTCACGTTCCGCGACCCCGGAACTTCGCGATCGAACGCATAGCATTCGTCGGAAGATTCCCTTGCGAGCCGCCACTGGCGGCTCTCACTACCAACTGCGCTAAACCCCGATATGTGTCAAATAATTACGGTGTCCTTCGAGCCGTCAGGAGAAGATGAATCCCCCGCGTAAGCGCAAGGTGGGTGCCCTCACGTCCATCCCTCAGGACGGACAAATATTAGGCTCCCTTTCATCCTGATGTTAGGAAATCATGACTCCCGACAATTGTCGAAGGACTCTTATATTATATCACCGAGATACCGAAGAGTGCATCATAGAAACGCCAGATTGCTTGCTGCGCAGTAAAGATGATCTGGCCGATCTGTGAACTAAAGAGCATTACGACCGCAAAGACGATGATGAGGCCATTCTGCTCAAGAAACTCCATGAACCGCTGTACTGGCTCTGGCGCGACAGCGTAGAGAGCTCGCGAGCCATCAAGCGGTGGGATCGGGATCATATTGAAGATAAAGAAGCCGAGGTTAACGACGATAGCGATCTCCAAGAAATTACCAAACAGCCCCGTCGGCGTGCCGAGGAGCGCATAGACAGCAAACAAGATAAACGATAGAACCAAGTTTGTGAGTGGCCCCGCCAGCCCAACCAGCGCCGCACCGTAGGCTCCGCCACGCACCGCTTGAGGGTTAAACGGTACCGGTTTTGCTCCACCAAAGATCGGCGCATGGAGTAATGCCAGGATAAGAGGCAGTAGTATCGTGAGGAATGGGTCGATATGATGAATCGGGTTGAGCGACAATCGCCCTTCATTTTTGGCCGTGTGATCACCGAGCCAGTAGGCCGCATAGCCGTGCATCGCTTCGTGCAACGTCATCGACAGCAATATCGCTGTAAAAACCATCGCGATATAGGCAATATCAATATTCATCTCACCCTCAATTATACGCTACGAGTTACAAAACGCCTTTTTTCTTCAAGATACGAATCGCCTGAGTACTGAGGTTCATTGTTACCTTCTGACCATCAACGATAAACGTCTTTTTCTGAAGATTTGGCTTAAATACGCGATTTGTGCGGCGCAAAGAAAAGCTAACATTGTTGCCAAATTGCTTACCTTTACCAGTTAATTCACATCGTGCTGCCATACCACTTCCTTACTACTATTATTTTAGACTCGTACTATCGTACACGGTTTTGCGACAGAGGTCAAGACCGTGTGATCTCGATGACTGTCAGAGTAGCTGGCAATATGCCGCCTTTGATCTTATAGCTTGAGACAGTTTCGTGTTCACCGCCCATCTCTTTGAGAAATTCATTGAGGCCTTCCTGGGGTACTTCGTACTTCGTGGCAATGTCGGCATAATGCGTCGGGATGACCACCTTTGGCTCCAGTTGACGCACCACACCAGCTGCCTGATGACCATCGAGTGTATAGCCACCGCCACCGACTGGTACAATCGCGATATCGACGACGCCGATCTCTTCGAGTATTTCATCACTGAGTGGCGCGAAGACATGTCCGACGACGACCAGCGTGACGCCTTCGTATACGATACGGTAGATTGTAGACTTTTTTACACTCTTGTCATCCAACATTCGCTGTGCACTGACGCCCTTGACCGATATGCCACGCGCTTCGTATTCACCAGGACCGTCGATCGTCGTGGCACTTTCAACCACTGGGTTGAAGCCTTGCTGCGTCGCGATATAGACAGCAGCCTTCTCTGTTACGTTCTTCAGGCCGAGCTCGTGGATATGGCCATCAATGACAATCGTTTCTTTTTTTACAGCAATCTCGATGCAGTTGCCGCCGCGGTATGTTAGCTCCATAGTATCTCCTTTTATTGTTTCTTATTCTTCGCTCAATATATTTTCAGTATCGGTGATAACAGTATGTTTACCTGACGTAATCGATACAACGAACCGATCACGAATACTGAGTCGATAATAAAAATCTTGATAGCTCATGATCGAAAAGTTGAGACTGCGATTCTCTTCCTCTTCCATCTCTTTGATAAATTTCTTCACCTGCGTCTTGTTGATATCACCAGCAATCAGCACATCGACATCACTCGTCGAACCTTTGACCAGCGAACCCGCAAAGACAAGTACGCGCACATCCCCAAGTGGCTTGAGCCGTTTCGTCCAGTCGTTGGCATCGACTTTTGCGCGGACCGTCGACGCACCATCCGATGTGTCTGAAAATATCTGATGCAGCGGCTTATAGTGCGGGTAGTCTTGGTTGACTTCGTAATACAACCTATTGTTACTGTTCTCGCTCTTGATGATCCCTATACTGAGCATATTGGCCAGTTCTCGCCGGACAGAGTTGATCTGTTCATCGATCTTGCGCGTAATCTCGCGTACATAAAATGCCCTGTTCGGATTGTTCAGAAACAAGTGCAATAACTTTACTCGTGTTTTTGAGCCAAATAATGCGTCAATCATGTGATAAAACCCTCTCCATATCGAGTACTATAGTAGCACAGAGCACTGAGCTTTGACCACTGATCCCTCACCTATCGAGATTACCTGGTCAATCGTGATCAATCTGCCCGATAGCTGAGCACATCCGCGAGATAATCTTTTGCATCAGTCAGGCTCAACCACTGCACATAATCGCGGCGTCTGAGCCAGGTCAGTTGTTTTTTGACGAGCTGTCGGTCTTTGATGATAAAGAGCTCTTTTGCCGCGTCGATCGATAGGTCGCCTTCCACAACGCGTCGAATGATCGGGTAGATATTGCCCGTCAGTGCCTCATGATCCCAGCCATACATCCTCGCGAGTCTAGTCGCTTCGGCCACGATTCCACCTGCAAACATCTCCTCGGCACGCTCTCGGATCCGGCGCTCAAGCTCTTGCTTATCCGTAGCTATAGCCACAACGATGTAGTTATCACAAGAGTTTTCATCTCTGTTACGATTGACTCCCTGCTGCTCAAGCGCTCGTATGAGATGACGCTTATTATCATGGTTATGTGGTAGTGAAATATGTTGCTTTTTAAGCATCGTTTGTAACTGCTCTACGTCGAAATCCTCGACTTGCTGGCGCAGTGTATCATCAGCCGGTGGCCCGAATTTGTAGCCGCGTACCAGCCCGTCGATATACAGCCCGGTGCCGCCGACGACGAACGGAAGATGCCCACGCGACCGAATCTCATCGATCGCGCGGCGTGATCGGACTTGAAAATCAGCCGCAGTGAAACGCTCATCGGGATCGACGACATCGAGCAGATGATGCGGTACTCTCGCTTGATCCTCGCGGCTTGGCTTGGCAGTCCCGATATCCATACCTCGATACACCGTCCGAGAGTCTGCACAGATGATCTCACCCTGGTAGCGCTCAGCCAGCTCGAGTGCCAGTGCACTCTTGCCGCTCGCCGTCGGACCAGTGATGACAATGACGGGAGACGAGGGATGAGGGATGAGGGATGGCATCAGTCTGGCCTCCAACGAATCTTTAGAAAATCAACGATTCGGTAGTCCGTGACCCGTATCCCTTCAGCCTCAAGCGCCTTCTTGTGACCTTCCTTGCCTCCATAATACCCACTGGCGCAGTCACCCAGCCGATTGACGACACGGTGCCATGGTAGCTCCGTCGGTCCGAAGTGAGCAATCCCACCCACTTGCCTGGCTGCGTATGGATGTCCAGCAAGCGCCGCGATATCACCATAGGTCATTACCCTCCCGCCAGGGATAGCACCCACGATATTGTAGACATCGTCACGAAAGCTCCCCGTGCCACTCCGGTCGAAATACGTCTCGATCTCTCGCCAGTCCTTCAACCGCACGATACCTCTTGGCAAAGCACTCGAGGCATTCCATGGATAATCGCCAAAGAGCAGCCCGACAGCACCGGCCTCTGTCGCTTCGATACAGTTCGACAGCGAGTCGTCGATGAGATAGGCTGCACCGATCTCGAGCAGGACATCTTTCTTCGTGCGATTTTTGCCTGACAGGTTATACTGACCGGTGAAATGAACTTCCCTGTAAGAACCCTCGAGATGCTCATTGAGCCACTGATGCGTGAATTCCTCAAGGATATCACTATCTCGTGCCGTCACGATGACGATATCGTGCTGTTTGGCCAAATGAGGTAGCACCCGTAGCGCTTCCTGATATGGTCGTGCCGACTTGAACTCTTCGGTGTCATAAAACGCATGGACGCGGCGGACGGCTTCTTCGATACTCCCAACTCCCCACTCCCTGAGAGCCTCATCATCTCTAGGATGGTTATTCGCGAGAGTGAGGCCCGTGCCATATACTTCGTTATACCAGCGGACGATATCGGCAAAATGGTCAAACAGCGTATCATCGATATCAAGCGCAATGACAGGCCTACTCATATCGGCTAGATCGACGACTTACTCGCCCGGGCCTTCACTTCGTTTGCTAGGCTACCGAGGAATTGATCAACTGCATAGCTACGTTCGACATCACCGAGTACGGCAAGATCGGCACGCACCCGAGGAGATACGCGACCACCCTGGACTTCTTTCTCGCCGATAACAAGCGTGTACGGGACCTTCCAGACCTCAGCACTACGGATCTTTTTGCCAACCGATTCGTTGCTGTCATCAACAGATACGCGGAGACCAACTTCTTCGGCTTTTGACGTAAGTTGTTGTACGAATTTCATCACCTCTTCACTATCTTTGACCTGGATAATCCTGAGCTGTTCCGGGCTGAGCCAAAGTGGGAATTTGCCGGCCGTATGCTCGATGTAGACGCTCATGAACCGCTCGACCGAACCTAGGAGTGCTTTGTGAATCATGACCGGTCGTTGCTTCTCACCTTGGTCGTCTGCGTACTCGAGGTTGAAACGTTCAGGCTGCACAAAATCGAGCTGCTCAGTAGCAAGCTGCCACTCGCGTCCCAGTGCATCTTTGACCATGATATCTATCTTTGGACCATAGAACGCCGCCTCGCCTTCCTCGACGGTGTAATCAAGTTCTAGTTTCTGTGCGACCTTCTCTATGATTCCCTGAGCATCTGCCCATAGTTTCTCATCTCCTAAGTATTTGTCAGAACTGTCACGGAAACTAAGCACTGCACGCCACTCAAGGTCGAATGCCCCGTAGAGGTCTCTGATCATAGTCATAATAGAGGTAAACTCTTCCTCAATCTGATCAAATCGAGCAAATACATGCGCATCATCTTGAGTTGCAGCACGCACCCGAGAGAGCCCGTGAAGTTCACCAGCCTTCTCGTCGCGGTATACCATGGTATTTTCCATATAACGAATTGGGAGATCACGGTAGCTTCGAGGACGGCTCGCATAGATCTGGGTATGATGTGGACAGTTCATCGGCTTCATCATGAACTCGTCGTCTGACTCAAAACTTTTCGCCAAAAAGCGTTCTGGATACTTGTCGTAATGGCCGGACGTCTTATACAGATCGGTTTTCGCAATATGCGGAATTGATACTCTTTGATATCCGGCGCGTGTCTGAAGTTCTTGCGAAAACCCCCCTATCTCTTCACGAAGGATAGTCCCTCGAGGCGTAAAGAGTGGGAGCCCTGAGCCGACGAGTGGCGAAAACGTAAAGAGATCCAGCTCTTGTCCAAGTTTACGATGGTCGCGAGCTTTGGCTTCTTCTAGTGTTGTCAGATAATCATCAAGGGCTTTTTGATCTTGAAACGCCACACCATACAGCCGTTGCATTTGGGCGTTGTCAGTCTTACCACGCCAGTATGCACCGGCTACTCGCATCAGCTTGAAGGCACCGACGCTACCGGTTGTCGTCGCGTGCGGCCCACGACATAGGTCGGTGAAATCTCCATCTGTGTAAAATGACACAGATTCAACCTTGCTATCTCCAGTGCCTTCCAGCCCTAGCTCAGTGCTATCGAGATCTTTTGCGATCGTCGTACCGGCTCGTTTAAGGTCGTTTAAGAGCTCTTCTTTGTAGGGCTGCGTCTTTGACCTCGCCCACTGGATTGCTTCGTCCACCGACCTCTCAGAGCACTCAAAGGGATAATTTGCGTCGATAACCCTGCGCATCTCGGCCTCTATCTTCGGAAAGTCCTCTTCGGAGATTGTGATGTCACTAAGGTCGATATCATAATAATAGCCGTTTTCTACCACCGGACCCACGCCAAATTTGGCCTCTGGCCAGAGGTGCTGGACCGCTTGAGCTGTGATGTGCGCCAGACTGTGTCGCATGGCATAGAGTTGATCGTCGTTCATAGTACCTCCTAAAAATTAAAAACACGCCATGATGATAGTCATCTTGCGTGTTTCGGGCCCGTTACCAGGCTGTTCCACCGAAATCTTTCACTCTTGTCGCATTTGATACGCTCTCTGCGACTGCTCCCGCGAAGCTCCGCGGGTGGTTAATCCGCCTCAGTGCTTATCACTATAGTAGCTAACAGCATAACGGATTGCAATCCCCTCTCTGTTTTGGTATTATTTTTTGTAGCTTTTGTAGCTACTCCGAACAAAAATTACATATTTATAAGATATTTTTGTTCGAGAGGAAGAGAGAGTGCCGTAAGGTGAGACTCTGCGAGCTTGCTCGTCAGAGCGAACCAAAGGTCTCGCTCTGACGAGGGTGATTAGCTCATTTGGCTAGAGCATCTCATTGACGTTGAGAAGGTGATAGGTTCGAATCCTATATCGCCCACCATATAAAGACCGTCCCGCAAGGGATGGTTTTTATATGGTGCCGAATAGGATGAGAACCGCTCTTTTGCAAAGCAAGAGAGATTCGGCGAAGCGAGTGAAGCAAAAGAAAGCACGAAGTATTTTCTTTTGCGAGTGAGTGGAGGAGGCCTGCGGCCGATATCCTATGCCCCCTACTGAATAACCTGGTAGTACCACTTATACACTGTCGAGTTTGCTGGTCCAGTGTTTGTGTTGACATCAAATGTCGTCGTCGCGATCGTCGCATCGTCGACAAAGGTCTGGAGGCCAGAGGCATTGGCATTGGCCGCAGTCAGCGTCACTCGTGGTGCGGCACCATAGGCAGCGTTAAACGTCACGGTAGCGAGCTTGCCCGCACCAGCACATCCGGTACCTGTTGTAATTGTCACCATGCCTGCCGTATCAGTACCGGCTACCGCGACAGTCGGTGTCGTACAGGCAGCAGCACCAGCGGCAATCGTCGGTGCCGTACCAGACGAGGCAATGTGGCCACCGACCGTCAGAAGCCCCGTCACATCAAGCTTCGCGATAACGATTTTCATATTAGTCGTGTCAGCGGTAAAGAGACTCGTCCCGCTAGCATTCTGAATCGTAAAGGCGGTGGTGGAGTTAGCTTGTTTGAAGCGGATGTTTAGGCCACCTTGGGTCATAGACTGACCGGCGTAGATAGTACCTGTGCCGGCGTCGTTGATGGTGGCAGTACCAGAGCTGGTGCTGAAGGTGTTGTTGGCAAGGTAGTTGGTGTCACTGGTGGAGTTAGCTATGTTTATGGCGTAGCAGGTGGTGGTACAGCTAGTGTCGGTGATGGAGTTACCGGTAATGGTGTTGGAGTCGGAAGTGTCTATATATATGCCGTTGTTATCGGTAGCGCCGCCGTTGTC
>JBATPJ010000016.1:0-4287 GCA_049291395.1 Saccharimonadales bacterium (SeqCode)
GTTCCGCGAGGAGCGGGAGCGACGACAGCAAGCGACGCTCGCCGCTGGGATTGCGGCGGTGGAGGCGATGTCGTCCCCCTCTCGGCCCACCGTGGCCGAGCTGCGGTGAGGAGCTGCGCAAGCTGCAGCTCTTCACCTTCGCCCCGAGAAAGGGCGATGTACCAAAAATACTTTCTCACACTCTCATCTCTGAAAGGGGGTGAATGAAAATGAAGAAGGCGCTAGCGCTTCTCGTCGCCTCTGCCCTCATTGGTGCGTGGGCGTTTAGCACCATGTATCGACGCAGGTGCTTTGATGGCAGGTGCTACGGTGCTGATCAGGACCTTGTATTTTTGGTCCTCTTCTGTGCCGTACTAACGGCGACATTCGTCGTCGTTGGATGCCTGGCCTTCATCCTGTGGAGTTTGTGGGATAAGGCAAAAAATGGCTGATATCCTACTATCCCCGTGACCATGATTCCTACGGGATCCACAAAAATGAATCATGACAATCCAAATCTTGTGAGGTTAATCAAGAACGGGCAATTGACGTTTCGCCCGAGCAAGCGGGATATCCCGCAGCAACGTTGCGCTGCCACTGAGGCGGCGGGAGGTTTGGTTGAGTCTGTCAGACTCCCACTCCCGCCCCTCAGGGCATGATCTGTCCGAGAGTAACTACTCTCGCTGATGAGTCTATCTCGAAAGAGTTAGGACGAAACAGATCGCACACATCACACTCGCCGGAGAGACATGTCTTATAGATCAGATTTGCCTCTCGACCCGTCAATAGACGGGGTACCATGTCATTCGACATGGCTAGTCTTTGGGCAAGACAAATCTGTCAGGGCGAGTGTGGTGCTTTTGCCGAATCCCGCTACGATTGCGGCAAGCGGGAGGGCAAGGGAGTATAATAACCCTCACGATAAAACGGAGGGTTATTTGCGATGAATATGCTTGAGAGTGCGGAGGAGCGGGTCAACGGCGAGCTTGACCAGCTGCTCTCGGCAGCGATGCAGACAGCGATGGCTCGAGCCACGCAGGAAAACTGCTCTCTCAAAGAAGCGGCTTTTGTGATCGCGCTGGAACGATTGGTCTGATCCAAGAAGCGCAAAAAATACATCACTATCCTCTTGTCTCCAGTGTTACACTGGAGACAAAGTCTACGGGTGGGAGAAAGGCAGTGCGTGGGAGGACGTAAGCTTCAGGCGGTTGATCAACGCGGTGTTTTCCCCTATCACAACGACGAACGATTTGTCGAACGTCGTCGCGTTCTTGGTCGGGAACTGGCTGTACGTGCCGGACTACCGGCCCCTGAGGAGAGGGAGTACCAGTATGAGAATCTCGGCAACCGTGATCTGCCTGTTTGGCTGAAAAAATCAGATATCCAAACAATGATTAGGGACGCTCAAGTCTCGATGATTGAGGGCCCCACGGGGAGTGGTAAGAGCACGCAGCTAGCCCAGTATGCCCTCGAAATGGGTTATGCAAAAATCGTCTATCTCGAACCGCGTATCCCTCTTGCGGACAATGTATCGGATAGGTTTATTGAGGAGCTTGGTCAGCAGCTCGGCGTCGAAGCGGCCCAATCGTTGGTGGGCGTGCGACATTCTGAACGATCAAACGGTAAGGGCAAAATGATCGAAGTTATGACACCTGATACATTTTTGCGGGTTTTTCCTGAGCTCACCGAGTATCAAGACAAGCCAGTCTTGATCGTCGGCGATGAGATCCATGAGAAGGACTTCCCGACCGAGCTCGCTGTCGCTGTGGCGGCACGATCCTTGCCCGACCACCCCAAGTGGCGTCTTTGTATGATGAGCGCTACCCTTGACGCGGCTCCAATACGAGAAGTCTATGAAGAAAAGATCGGGAGACGTGTCCCGATCGTCTCCGTCGAAGGCCGTCCGTTTGAGCTCGAGGTGATCGAGGAGCCCGAACTGACAGTCGATGAAGCGTATGCCAAATATCGAGAGGGGCACACAAAAGCTCAGCTCTTTACGGCGGGCAAGGAAGAGATTAGAGAGTTCAGCTCTGATATTGAAGGGCATCGATACCCTTCGACTCGGATCACGCCGTTTCATGCCAAGTTGTCCCGCGCAAAAATTCGCCAAGCGACACATGCAAAGCTCGTCGAGGGAGAGAAGCAGGTGATACCATCGACAAATGCTGGCGCATCGGGTATCACGATACCAAGTCAGACGCTTGTGATTAGTGACGGGACGGTTCGCCGGCAAGACCTTGATCTCGATGGCGTACCAGGACTATTTCGCGAATATTGTGCGCAGGATGAGCTGACGCAGCAGGCCGGACGAGCTGGACGGGATGTCGGCGGCGGGCTGTTTGTGCTGGCAAAACCAAACGATGGCGAGAATTTCAAATTTGTCCCTCATAAAGACCGTGACCCGCACGCGCCAGCTCAAATTTATCACACAAATATATCACGTAATGTCCTGGCGACAGCAGCCCTCGGACATGACTTTTATTCATTGAACGATTGGCTGATACACGGAGTGAAAACCCGGGTTATTATCGAGGCCTATGACACGCTGTATCGACTTGGCGCTATCGACGAGTATAACGAGCTAACTGAAGTGGGTGAACTTATGAACCGCTTTCCGGTACGGCCAGAGCTTGCTCGGGCAATTGTCGCAGCGCACCAGGCCGGTACTGACACTAGTATGCTACGGCAGATTGCCGCAACAGCTGCTGCAATTGATTGTGGTGGATTGCCATACTTTGAGCGAGGTATTGGCAGTGCCTGGCGTGAGGATATCCGACAGGAGGTCGAGGATGACTATATGGCACAACTCGATATGTTTATCGCCACACGGCAATTTTATGACGGCTTTGACGTCGATGAACGTGCGCTTGAGGAGAGAAATTATGACTTACAGCAAACCAAAAAAGCCCACCGAACGTATGATAAGATTTGTCGCGCACTCGGCATCAGTATCAGTGATGAACTGGTCGCTCCATCGATCGAGCAGATGGATGAACTGCGTGAGTATCTCGTATTCGGGTTGTTTGATTACGCACATCAACTAACGGATCCACCCGATGGTTGGCGCAAGACGATGTATGCAAGCATTTACGACAATGAAGCAGCAACACCACGTACCTTGAGCGATAGGGGAACGTACAACGGCAAGGACCGCCTCGTCCTCGGATTTCCACGACGGTTTGAAAAGCATGTCAAAGGTGCGCTTGAAGTATTCAGGGTGATTGAGCACGTGATGCCTGTGACGGTAAAGCAACTCGGAAGAGTCGCGATGTGGCTAGCGCGGACCGTACCTGATAGGACAACGATTCGCGACGGCAGGGTTGAACAGATCGATAGAAAAATGCTCGGAGTGGTCACACTTGGGGAAGAAGTGTCACGTCAGAAGTTTGCTCACACAGCAGAAACACGCGAACTACTGCGCAAGGCGGCATTTGATAAGCCGACACAGGCGGTCCAAGAGCTCACTGTGATCAAAAAGGAGCTTGAATATCTGGTGCGCCGAGTGCCAACTGACGAGATTGAACGCTATTTCCCACAAGGGATAGTTACGGCCGAATGGCTCAACCAGCGCATCGCGGATGCGATCGATACTGATGTCGATAGTATATTTGCACTTGATAACAATTTGCGTCGCTTCATGGTAGAGAATGCAGTCGACCGATCAACGTGGGTGAGCCAAGAAGATGTCGATGAGATTTTGCGTCGTTCACCAGAGGTCATTAAGGTCGGCGAGCAGGAGTATCAGCTCTATTACACCCACGGTCAACCGATCATCCAAGGCTTTAATCTCCGAGATGCTGAGGCGTTGCCGGACGACTTTGTACTTGATGACGGGCGTACCGTGATGATACGCTACCGTATCGAGCGCGACACAAAGCTATATACTGCCGCGGATATCCGTGATTACGCATCTGGGCTATAATAGGAAGATATGACGAAGTATGCGAAATTATTATGGATGGATCTGGAGATGACGGGGCTGGACCCGGAGAAGGATCGGATACTTGAGGTGGCTTGTATTGCGACGGATTGGGACTTCAAAGAGATTGCGACCTATACGGCCGTGAAGAAAGTCGGGCCACGACTGGTCGCGGAGCGAATGGTCGGGAAGTTTTGGGAGGACAATGCTGCGGTACGCGACGCATTGATCGCGCAAAACAGCTCAGATGCGGCGGCAAATGGTCGGACGGTCGAGAACGAGCTGCTGGCTTTTATCGAGCAGCATTTTGAGGCTGATAAGCCGGTACTGCTGGCGGGAAATTCGATCCACCAAGACCGACGATTTATCGTGAACGAATGGCCACGACT
>JBATPJ010000017.1:0-9842 GCA_049291395.1 Saccharimonadales bacterium (SeqCode)
GGCTACGAGCACGCAATGGTGGATACTAGTGTGCTAGATGTTTGGTAGGTCGACCGTTTAGAAACTATCAAAGATCGACCAGGTGAAATTCACCTGGTTTTTCGTTGGTGAGTGTGTAGGGGCCGAAGGTGGTGCGGTGGAGGCGCGTGACGGTGTAGCCGAGGGCGGCGAAGGTGCGGCGGATTTGGCGGTTGCGGCCTTCTTGCATATGTACTTCGTACATATGAGATGGATGACGGATGATGGAAGAAGGAAGAGGTGCAATACCAGGCTCGGCACTGGTGACGGTAAAGCGACTTTTGCCATCGTCGAGATCGATGCCGTGGTCGGAGATCATCTGCTGGTGGAGTGGCGCGAGTGGCTGGTCGAGCTCGACTTCGTAGACTTTTGTCTTGCTGAAGCTCGGGTGGGTCATGCGGTGAGCGAAATCCCCATCGTCAGTGAGCATGATGAGGCCTGAGCTCTCGCGGTCAAGTCGGCCGACGGTTTTGAGCACGTTGTACCGCTGTGGCAATAAACTGTAGATCGTCGGTGCGTCGCCCTGGGCGCGGCGTGAACAGACGTATCCGACGGGTTTGTTGAGGAGCAGATAGGTGTAGTTCGACTGGGCGCCGATGGTGACGCCGTCGAGGATGACGATATCAGATGGGTTGACTTGGGTCCCGAGACTGGCGACGGCGCCATTTACCTTCACTCTTCCCCGCTCGATCGCATCATCGGCCTCACGACGAGATAGCCCAGCACTGTGGGCGATAAATTTGTTGAGGCGCATGGTTGTCATATGACTAGTATACCCGACCGGGGCAAAAGATGTCCCAGGATGACGTTTAGGCGGTAGGCGGCGTCGGTGCTACTGGGGCAGCTTCGGCGACGGGAGTCGTCTCGGGTACTGGGGCAACTGTGGGCTGGTCGGCTTGGGTGGCTTGACCGCTGTCGACGGAAACGGTCAGAATATCGCTAGGATGCATCGGTTCAGGTAGTGAGATCGGCTGAAATTGGTCGATCTGCTGCTGCATGGCGGACTGCTCTGCTTCACTTGACTGGACAGGGGTTACATCAAGTGCTAGACCAGCTTCTTTGGCGATCTCTTTGTCGAGTAGGTCGTTGATATTGATCTGGCTAGCTGCCGGATCGTTCAGAGGAGTAATCACTCTTGCCCTGGCCTGTGGTGGTTTGGCGACTTCTGCGGTACCGGTCGGGATTGGGAGTGGATCTGAACCAGGCGCTGGTGCGGCGACTGGCACTGGCTGCTGTGGCGGTACGACAATAGGTGCTACTGGGGCGACAGGTGGAGGGGTGAACGCGACAGGGGCGGTTAGTGGTGTCGGCATAGCTGGCGCGACGACAGGCTGCGGTGCTACGACCGGAGCAGGAGTCGGTACCACTGGTGAGGGTGCGACAGGAACCGGAGCTGGAACTGGAGCGATGACAGGCTGCGGTGCTGGCAGTGGTGCCGGGGCGATAGCCGGCGCCGCCGCGCCGCCAGCGTCTTCGAGGACTTCGTGGACGACGCGGACGACATCTTCGATACCGACTTGGGATTTGACGAGATAGCGGTCGGCACCGAGCTGTTCACCGCGCTGGCGCTGGTCTTCGGAGCTGAGGGCGGTCATCATGATGACACGGATGTTCTTCGTCTCGGTAGTGGAGCGCAGGATGTCGAGGAGGTCAAAACCACTAATCTTCGGCATCATCACATCGCTCACGATGAGCTGTGGACGCTCTTTGATGGCCATGGCGAGGGCTTCTTCACCGTCACCAGCTGATACGATATCGTATCCTTCGGCAAGCAAACGAACACCGTATATTTCGCGTAGACTTTTGTCGTCTTCGACAAGCATGATTTTTGTCATATTACCTCCTACTATAATTGCTCAGCGCGAAAAAATCTATAGTGGTTATGTCTGGGGTGCTGCAGGAGGAGTAACTGGCTCGGTCGCAGGAGCTGGTTCGGCTGGGGTTGCGGTCGGTGCCGGAGGTGCTGTGTCTGGCGCGGGGGCTGGTGGCGTTTGAGGTGGGGCGGCTTCGGATGACGTCTCGGCTCCACTATGGAGTGCTTCTTCGGTCGGCATGCGCTGCAACTCGACGAAAAACATACTGCCTTTGCCGTAGTCACTCTCGACCCAGATGCGTCCGTCCATGGCTTCGACGAGACGACGACAGAGATAGAGCCCGAGTCCTGTGCCACCGATCTCACGAGTATCGGTGTTGTCGACGCGGTAAAATTTCTGGAAAAGGTGCGGGATGTCTTCTTTCGGGATGCCGATGCCGTTATCCACGATGCTGACGACGACATGGGATTCGTCACCTCCGATATCGACGGAGATTTTGCCACCGGACTTCGTGTATTTGATGGAGTTTTCGATCAAGTTGGACAGGACTTCGCGGTAATGACTCTGGTCGGCGTGGATATAGTAGGCTGGCGTGATCGATGCGTTGGCCCCCAGTCTATTCACATCGGGTTCAAACGTCAGCGAGAGTTCTTTGCCGAAAGCACTCGCGAGGAGACCGTTTACCACATCACGGACGAAAGCGGTGACATCGATGGTCGAGGGGTTGTTGCCGAGGCGGCCGTCCTCGGCCTTGCTGACATCGAGCAGGTCTTGAAACAGATGGCCGAGGTGCTGGGCGGATTCGTGAGCTTTGGTTAGGAATGCCCTGGCCTTTTCATCGATAGTCGCCGTCGCAGGGTTGAGCGCAAGGCCGATGTAGCCCTCGATCGCGGCGACCGGGGTGCGCATCTCGTGACTGGCGGTGCTGATAAATTCGGCTTTTTGACGGTTTTCGACGACATCACCGGTGATATCGCGGAAGACGATGATGGCGCCTGAGCCGGTTTGCCCGACTGGCGAGATAAGTAGCGAGATAATCATCTTTTTGCCAGTGGTTGTGGCCAGACTGAGGTCGTTCCTCGTGACTGATTTGGCACCGTGTAGGACGTGCTGGATCGGATCATCGGCCTCTGGGAGCGTTTGGTCTTTGTTGTCGAACAGTTTGAAGACTGAACGATAATCAAGCTCCATGGCGTCTTCTTTGCCCCATCCCATGATGGTCTGCGCGGCGGGGTTGATCAGCTGGATGGTGCCATGACCGTCGATCGCGATCACGCCATCGGCGATGCCGTTGATGACGATCTCTGATTTGTTGGCGACTTGGTTGAGCTCGCGCGCCAGGGCGTTGTAGGCTTTACTACCGCTGGCTTCGTTGACCTCTTTGTGGCGCCAGATAATGATGCTAATGACGAGCGGGACTGCGAAGGTCAAGACAAAGATCACTGTCTGTGAAGTATCGCTGTTGCCAGAGGTGAAGAGGTAGACGATATAGCCGACATCGGCAAGCGCAACGGTGATGAGGCCGATTAGCCCGTAGAGACCAGCAAAGATGCTGAGCAGCATCCAGAGTACGATGAACGGTGACGATACATGGCCGGTGTCGTTAATGATGAGCGCAGCGGTCGTGAGCATGAGTAAATAGCTCGCGAGCGACGCCCAGCGAGCGGTGGAGTCTTTGGCGAAGATGTAGAGTGGTAGCGAGATCACGATCGTTGCGATGCCGAAGTAGGCCGCCAGCTGTGGCACGATCAAGCTGGTGGTGGGCCACCAGTCGGCATTGACGAAGCCCATACCCCATACCCCGACCAATACAAATGACAGCACCAAGATGATCTCGGTGACACGTCGATACCAAAACGGCGTTATGACAGTCGGAGTGATAGCCCTACCCTCTTATGGTTATAGGTATATTGTAGAGGTTTGAGAGTAAATGGTAAAGAGAGGGAGAGCATTGATCGTTGAGCGTTGAGCATTGATCATTGGTTGATCGTTTGACGTTGATCGTTGAAAATCGCAGATGATCACAAAGACGGGTTGATTTATTGATTCGTTTGTAGCGACCAACGAAAAATGATCAATGAAAAACTAACGATCAACGATCAATGCGTCAATGATCAACGTGCCCTACCGTTGTGGCTCGATGAACGTGTAGGCTTTGCCTGTTGCGCCGGCGCGTCCGGTACGACCGATACGGTGGACATAGTCATCGTAGGTGTGGGGCTGGTCAAAGTTGATGACGTGAGAGACGTTCGGGATATCGAGGCCACGGGCGGCGACGTCGGTAGCGACGAGGACACGGGTCTGGCCTGATTTGAATTTGTCGAGAGCGCGCTGGCGTTGGGGCTGCGATTTGTTGCCATGGATGGCTTCAGAGGCGTGGCCGAGCTGGCTGAGGTTGTCGCTCAGACGCTGAGCACCATATTTGGTCTCGCTAAAGACAAGGACGCGTTCGAATGCTTCGTTGCTGAGCATGTCAGCGAGCAGCTCGATCTTGTGGGCTTTGTCACGAGCTTCGACGACATCTTGTTCGACGTGATCGCTGGTCTCGCCTTTGACGACACTGACAGTGACAGGATCGTGCATCATCTCGCGGATCAGCTCGGCGATCGTCGGTGTCATGGTCGCGCTAAAGAAGAGGTTTTGGCGAGCTGGTGGCACAAAACTAATGATACGTTTGATATCAGGCAGGAAGCCCATATCGCACATCCGGTCCGCCTCGTCGAGGACGAGCGTCTGGATGTGATCGAGACGCAGGACGTTTTGCTGCAAGAGGTCTTTGAGTCGACCCGGCGTGCCGATGATGACGTGGGGGCGACGGCGAATTTGCTGGATCTGGCGGCTGATATTCATACCCCCGACGCAGACGGCGCTATAGAGGCGTAGGTCGTGAGCGAAGGCTTTAAACTCATCCTCGATCTGGGTAGCGAGCTCGCGCGTCGGCGTGATGATAAGTACTGAGACGACACTCGGGTCGTTCATGAGCTTCTGGATGGCCGGGATCAAAAATGCTGCTGTCTTGCCGGTACCGGTATTCGCGAGGCCGAGTACATCGCGACCTTCAAGGATCGCGGGGATGGTCTGGTCCTGGATGGCGCTTGGGGTGACGTAGCCTTTGCGGCTGATGTTGTCTTGCAAGCGGTGGTTGAGCGGAAAGTCGACAAACTGGTGCTGCGACTCGTATGGTGCTTCGTCGCGGGCAACGACTGATTTGTTCACAAATTTGCTAGGGTGAATGTATTGGCCGTGGCCTTTTTTGCGGGGGACGGCACTGCGTCCGCGGTTACCACCACCAAAGCGACTACCGCCACCAGCTGGTCGGCCTTCGCCGCGCTGTTTGGGGTAGCTATGGAAGCGTGAGCTTTGCGGCTGGCGTGCGCCGGCAGCGCGAGGCGCGGCGCCATCAGATGATGGGCCGGATGAACCGCCATAGAGGGTCTTCATGAGTTTGTCCTCTGGTGTTTGGCGACGTTTGGCACGGAAATTACCGCGTGATGGACTGCTGTTATCAGCACGGCGTGGTGCGCCTTGTCCTGATGGACGGCGCCCTGAATTTGAGTTGTTGTACAAAATAGTTCCTTTTGTTTAGTGAATATGGTCGAAGTGTCTGATGACATTCTCTCTATCAAGATAGCGAGAAAGTGTCACAGATGACTCGATATCCATACTAGATACTTCCATTATAGCACAGGCGTTTACAATAGTCAATGATCATGCTCTAACATAGGTCGGAGATGATGTATCGCTGCCCGTGGTGGTCTACCACTGTTTGGTGGCGCGAAGGCGGCGGAGGACGATGACTAGGAGCGGGATGGTGACGATAAGGGGTAACGCCTGGTACATGGAGACGTACACCGACATATTATCGAGCATCTTATAGGGCAGCTGTATAAACGATGTCAGCCAGCTAAGACTCATCATGATCAAGCCAGCAGAGAACGTGACGAGGGTGACGTCAAACACAGAGCTGAGCGTCAGCGCGCGGTTGCGTCGCGACAGATAGACGACAAGCCAGATGAAGGCTATTATCATGGTCCCGATAAACCAGATGATGTAGGCACTGAAATTGTCATTTTCTGGCATCTGTAACGCCATATAATAGGCATTTTGCACGATCTGCATGACGAAGGCCAGTCCGGCGGCGCCAACGAAGAGTTTTTGTAGTGTCGGTACGACGCTTGATGATCGCGTTGATGATTTTGCCGGAGTTTTCGATGTGGCCATGATAATCCTTATGGTTCGTTAATAATGCCAGTATAACAAGTGCCTTGTACTAGTCAATGACACCGTGAACCCACTTCAAAAACCTAGGAGTCTGGCTCCTAGGTTTTGGGAATGTGGTGTAATATGTTGATTCGTATCGTCTATCGGCTGATCGTCATCAGTGTCCAGGCGCTGTCGTCGTGGCGCAGGCGGTAGTGCGCTTCGCCGTCAAACATATCCCAGAGGCGAGTCATGTGGCCGTTACTTTTGATCAGGAGCCGGATGCCTTCGCTGATAAACGTCAACGTGCGGCCTTCGAACTCGATGCGGCGCGGCACCGGCTCAAAATGTCGGTCAAACGTCACGGCACTCACCTGCACTGTCTGGTTGATTATCTTCTTTGTCATCGTTCCATTCCCCCTCTATAAATTTGAGATTAAAAAAGACTGACAATCTGGTTAGAACTAACCTGTCAGCGAACGTTGGTGGAGATGGTACTACATGGATACGGTGTCGCGCCGTTCAATCGCGTCACTAATAACCGAGGTAGCAGATGGGCGGTAGCGAAGTACCGCAGATTGTATGTAAGTCCGAGAGTGGAAGATCGCTTGGGAGCGATAGTACCCTCGTAACTATCACCTAGTATAGGCGCATTTTTGGAGGTACGAAAGTCTTGTTTTTCGCGGTTTTGAGCGTGAAATGAGTGATATTTCTGAGGGATATGATCAGGGGTCGTGTATACTGGTAGAGATGGATAGTTTTATGAACAATCGTTTCGTGCAGATCACCGGCCTGACACTCGGGCTGGCGCTGCTCATCTATATCTTTCTCTGGATCTTCTTTATGCTCATACGCATCTCGGTGGATGCGGGCGTACAGACAGTTGTATCGCTGCTCGGCGCGATCTTCATCGTCTGGAAATTTTACGCCTGGCGTATCGGCTAGCGGTAGTTCGTAAAGCTGAGTGGAAAATCAAACTCGTGATCGCGCACCGCTGACATGACGCGTTGCAAATCATCTTTGCTGCCGCTCTGGACGCGGATCTCTTCGCCTTGGATCTGGGTTTTGACTTTTGGGAATTGGTCACGGATGAGTTTGGTGACGGACTTGGCTTTGTCTTGGTCGAGTCCCGCGATAAAGGGGATCTCCTGGGTGAGTTTCATGCTGCCCTGCACTGGCTCCTTCGAGAGATCGAGGATCTTGCTACTCTGACTGCGGTTTATGAGCGCACGCCTGATGATATCGAGGATGCTCTCGCGGTGCATATCGTTTGCCGCCGTCACGATGAGGCCGGTTTTGTCACCGAGCCACTCGACAGCGGCCGGCGTGCCTTTGAGGTCGTAGCGGTTGACGATCTCGCGCTGGACCTGCTGGAAGACGTTGTTGATCTCGGCTTTATCGTAGTCCGAGACGATATCGAAAGAAAATGTTGCCATAGGTACCAGTATAGCGCAGTTGCGCAGGGGTCGTCTAACCCCTATACTAGTAGGCATTAGCGGCTCTCGTGAAGAAAACAAACATGTCCCATCTGTACAAAAAACACCACCTCAAGAAATCTCATAGCCGAAAACAACGCCAGCTAGTCGACAAATTGACGTTGGGCGCTGCTATCATGGGGCCACTATTCACCATTCCGCAGGTGATCAAAGCGTACGCTCCGGGCGATGGCGGCGGTATCTCGTTGACGACATGGGTGGCGTACGATGCCCTATCGATCATCTGGATTTACTACGGCATCATACACAAAGAGCGCCTGATCGTCGTAGCCCAGACGCTCTATCTCTGTGCGCAGACGGCAGTAGTGATCGGTGCGATCCAGCACGGCGCGCGCTGGTAACGACGCTCGATATTATTGTCGCTGGATGACGATGCGGCCTGCGGTGAAAGTGTCGCCGCTGGTTGTACCAGTGATCATGATAGAGTCGTTGACTTTGACGGGCTGAGCAGCGCCGTAGTAGGTCGTCGAATCATTGGTGGTGACTTGTTTGGTCGTGCCGTTGCCGGCGACGGTGAGCGTGGAGCCGTTGATCGCCGTGACGACGCCGCTCACTCGTGTGCTATCAGAGCTGATAGTATCGCGGTCACCCATCATACCGCCTCCGCCGCGCATACCGCCACGGCCGGAGCGACTATCTTCGAAATTACTCTGCATCATTGGGCCGTCAAATCGTCCGTCGACGAAAGCAGTGCGGTGCGTCATACCCCAGACCATGCCACAGATCATGGCGATGACGGCCAGCCCGGCGAGTGTACCGCCGATGATCCACCAGGTGCGATTGCTGTTCTTCGGAGCGGGAGTGGGCGTGTCGACCACTTCGGCCTTCACTACTTTTTGCGTATCTGCCATAATTATCTCCTTATATTATGAACTCATATATAACATGGCTACCTGAGAGAACACTGATTCTGCTATCATATGAAGGATAACCATAGGAGGTGTACCATGGCGGAGACAAAAGGATCAGTGACGATACGGTTTGATTATCGGTGGCTGGTGGCGGCGCTGCTCGTCGTCATCGCGGTGATGGTCGTGCTCTGGCGGCCGTGGGAGCCACGGTATGATCGTGACGCTCGGACGGTCGAAGCGACTGGTGAGGCTACGGTCAAAGCAGTACCTGACGAATATGCATTTTACCCAGTTTATAATTTCAAAAATGCCGACAAAGCGACAGCGCTCGCGGATAGTAGCGCCAAAAGTACTGATCTCGTCAAAAAGCTCAAAGACCTCGGCGTGGCCGACGCGAAGATCAAGACTAGTGTGAACGGCTACCAAGATATGTATATGACCGGCTCGAGTAGCGGCGACTATGTCTACAGCTTGTCATTGACGGTGATGCTGACCGACAAAGATATGGCCCAAAAAGTTCAGGATTATCTGGTGAGCACTGGTCCGGAGGGCGGCGTGTCGCCACAGCCGACATTTAGCGACGCCAAGCGCAAAGAACTCGAGAACTCGGCACGTGATCTGGCCAGCAAAGATGCCCGCAAAAAAGCCGAGCAACTCGCTGGCAATCTCGGCGGCAAGCTCGGTGCGATCAAGACGATCACCGACGGCAGCGGGTTTGGCGGCATCATGCCGATGTACGCAACCGACGCAGCGAGCAAGATGGAATCTTCCCCCTCATCCCTCACCCTCCAGCCTGGTGAAAACGAGCTGACATATACGGTGTCGGTGACGTATTACCTGCGCTAGTGATCATGCATATGGCTATGTGATGTGTTCGTCACAATGCTTTTGGTCTGCCTAAGCATTATCGGCTAAGATAATATAGTTGTAAATAAGTCAATGATAATTTCCAATTCAGAAAAGATATTGACAAAGCTTGATATAACGGTCTAATAGATGTAGAATACCAGGCAACAGTAGAGGTAATGTGGGTGCGTCATCGAAGAAATCTTCTGACGATGTCCCTGCTGCTGTACATTAACATGTCAGACTGCAAATATTTTATGATAGAACCCACGACGATAACTCTTGTCACTATGAGCCCGACCTAGCGTCATTACTCTTCACTCGCCTCGAGTGAGTGGTAATGACGCTAGGTGGCTTGCCGCACTAGAGTCTCCGCAAGACCCTTGACCAGTCACCCATCCCCGGGTAATGGCGAGGTGCATATAGGAGGTGAAATCTTGTTCGGACGAGTCCAAGACAAGCCCAGGCGTCGTATCCGATGGCCTGCCGTGGCCGCTACGACTGCGGTCATCATCATCGGCGGGACGGCTGCGAGCAACATCGGTGCTGACGCAGCGCCAGTGTCCACTATCACCCGTGACACGGGATGGAAGAACACCGCGCTGGCGAGTACCTAC